>JAZDOB010000008.1:0-11591 GCA_043799105.1 Candidatus Zambryskiibacteriota bacterium | reverse complement strand
ATTTCGGCTTCAGTAGCAGATTTTAAAATCTCGGCTTTTCTTACCGCTTCAGGACTGGCATATTCGGCTAGTTTTTTTGGTATAAGAAAATTGTTGGCATAACCGTCAGCCACATTTTTGACCTCATATTTTCTTCCTACTCCTTTTATGTTTTCTTTTAGGATCACTCTCATGCGAATAATATAACACAAAATATGGAAAGCGCGGAGCTCCCCTCTCCTTCGCAAGGAGAGGGGTTTGGGGTGAGGTCGCTACTTTGTTAAATACTTAACAGCCGCATTTAATTGCGGGTCATTGCCATCTTTGGTATTTTCCGGAGTAAGTTTGACTTCTATATCCGGAACAAGCCCGCCATTGGAAATAGACCTGCCAAGAGGAGTAAACCAGTGAGCCACAGTTATTTTTAGAGAAGTATCCTTGGTGACCGGTACCAACTCTTGAACAGAACCCTTGCCAAAAGTCTTCTCGCCGATAAGGATGGCTTTATTGTATTCTTTCAAAGCGCCAGCCAAAATCTCGGAAGCCGAAGCGGAGCCTTCGTTTACCAAAATTACAAATTTTAATTTGTCTGTAAATATATCATAACCCTTGCTCCTGTATATTTTTGGTTCTTTCCCTTCCCCAAAATTCTCTGATACCACCACCTTACCGGTCGGCAAAAACCAACTGGCCATATCAAGCGCAGCTTCCAAATAACCTCCGGGGTTGTTGCGCAAATCCAGCACCAACTTGTCAGAACCAGATTCTACAAATTCGCGCAAGGCCCCCCTAAAAAGATTCGGGGAAATCGCCGAAAAGCTGTAAAGTTCTATGACAAAAACATTTTCCGGTAATAGTTCAGTTTTGATGGTCGGTATTTCTATGTTGGCTCTGATTAAAGTTTTTACCAAAGGCTCTTTCACTCCTTCTCTGACAAAAGTGATAACCACGGGGGTACCAATATCACCTCTTATAAGTTTTATGGCTTCGTCAGAAGACATATTCAAAGAAGGCTTATCCCCAATTGATACTATTTTATCTCCAGCCCTTACTCCGGCAGTTTCTGCCGGAGTGCCCTTAAGGGGAGAAACCACGGTCAGACTTCCGTCTTTTATCGCTATTTCCATACCGACACCGCCAAAACTGCCACTGATTTCTTCTTCAAAAGATTTGGATTCTACCGGAGGAAAAAACACGGTATAAGGATCGCCATAAGCACCGGCCAAACCGACAATGGCACCCCAAATTTTGTCTTGATCTCCAATTTTGGGGGTAGTAGAACTAACTGGGGTAAACTTTTCATCAAGCAATTCCCAGGCCTTCCAAAACGGCGCCAAATCCACGCTCTCGGTAGAGGTGGCATTTAAAAACTGGACCGATACCTTATATGAGGCGTCTCTTTTGCCGACATAAAACCCAACCGCAAACAGAGTGGCCACAATCAATATCGATGCTAAAATTTGTGTATATCTTTCTCTACTCATTTTCTGATATAATATATCATATGATTACCACTCGTGCATTTATGGACCAAGTTTGGATAGACCTAAACTCCCCCACCAAGGAGGAAGTCGATTCTCTTGTTTTAACCCAGAATGTAAGCCCTGTTGTTGCCAAAGATTTACTGGCACCAACGCCAACTCAATATGCTGAGGAAGACGGTCCGGTTATTTATACTGTTTTGCACATACCGGTTTTTAGACATTCTCATACCGTGGAAGACAGCCAAGAGGTGGATTTTATAATATCGACGAATGGTGTAGTCACCGTCAGATATGAATCTGTCGATGCCCTTCATTATTTCGCCAAACAAATGGAAGTAAACGAGATACTGAATAAAGGCAAAAATTCGCATTTGTTTTTTGGCATAATGAGAGAAATTTACAAATCCATGATCAACGAATTGGCCTATATGGAAGATTGGATGACAGAAATAGAAAAAAATATTTTCGGGGGGCAAGAGAGAGCTATGGTTATGACCATCTCAAACGCCGGCAGAAATCTTTTGAATTTCAAGAGAATAGTTGAACCTCACGGCAATATTTTTGAGTTCCTCAAAGAAACAGGCAAAGGAAAATATGGAGAAAAATTTGAGGCGGAGGCCAGAACTCTTGCCGAAGAATGGCGACGAATTATAAAAAGAGTGAATAATCAGATAGATTTAGTGACAGAGCTGAGAGAGACAAACAATTCTATGCTTTCAACCAAACAAAACGAAATAATGAAAAATTTGGCAATCATCGGTTCTATCTTGCTTCCCGTAACTATCGTCGGCCAGCTTTTTGGTTTGAGTGTCCGTTCTTTTCCTCTCCTTAACCACCCTTATGCTTTTTGGATTATTCTGGGTATAATGGCGACCGTAATGCTTCTTAGTGTTATTTATGCCCGCCTTAAAAAATGGATGTGATATGGATATTTACCTACATAACACTTTAACGGGGAAAAAAGAAAAATTTGAATCAATTAAACCGAAAGCCGTGGGGATGTACAACTGCGGACCGACTGTTTACTTTTTTGCCCACATAGGCAATATGCGTGCCTATGTTTTTGCTGATATTTTAAAAAGAACCTTTGAATATTCTGGATTAGAAGTAGAACAGATTGTGAATATTACAGATGTCGGCCACCTGACAAGTGATGCCGACGAAGGAGAAGATAAAATAGAACAAACTGCCCGAAAAGAAGACAAGACCGCCGAAGAAATAACGAAATTTTATGAAGACGCTTTCCATAAAGATCTGGCAGATTTGAATATTGAAACGAAAAATACAAAATTTCCGAAGGCAACCGAACACATAAAAGAACAAACGGAAATAATAAAAATTCTTGAAGAAAAAGGTTTTGCTTATAAGATTTCCGATGGCATATATTTTGATACAGGCAAATTTGAAAATTATGGAAAGCTTGGGAACATAAACATAAAAGAGCAAAAAGAAGGGGCCAGAGTAGAGGCAAATAGCGAAAAAAGAAACCCGACAGATTTTGCATTGTGGAAATTTTCAAAATCCGGAGAAAAAAGATTACAGGAATGGGAGAGCCCTTGGGGCACAGGTTTCCCCGGTTGGCACATAGAGTGTTCGGCTATGAGCAGAAAGTATTTGGGTCAGCCGTTTGATATCCATACGGGCGGTATCGACCACATACCGGTCCACCATAACAACGAAATCGCTCAATCGGAAGCCGCTTTTGGAGTCCCCCCCGCAAACTTTTGGCTTCATAATGAATTCATAACGGCAGAAGGAGAAAAGATGTCCAAATCTATCGGCAATGTTTTTACTATTTCCGACTTGAAAGAGAAAAAAATCCATCCGCTCGCCTTCCGGCTTTGGCTTCTCTCTGGCCATTATCGCTCCCCCATGAACTTCACCTGGGATTCTGTTTCGGGGGCTCATAACGCGCTTCAAAAATTGGTCCTTGAGTTTAATGATTTGCCGGAAGAAAAAGAGGATAAGGAGATAATCAAAAAGTTTGAAAAATATATGGGCGATGACTTGGATACACCAAAAGCTTTAGCTCTTCTTCACGAATCTTTCAGTCTAAAAAAGAGCAAGAAAACTGTAGAAAAAATGGATGAAGTTTTGGGGCTCAATATAAAAAAATTGGCGGAGCAAATAAAAGAAATCCCGGAGGAAATTTTAGAACTAAAAAAAGAGAGGGACGTCGCCCGCGCTGAAAAAAATTTCCAAAGAAGCGACGAGCTCCGTAAAGAAATTGAAAGAGAAGGCTATATTTTGGAAGATAAAGAAAACGATAGCATCATTCGAAAGACTTTGTCCTCTTTGATTTAAAAAATATTTCAGTTAAGATTTGGCAAAATTGCGGGTATGATTTAGTGGTAGAATACGGCCTTCCCAAGGCTGATACGGGAGTTCGATTCTCCCTACCCGCACAAACGAAAAAGACTAGAGTTTTCTAGTCTTTTTCGTTTGCTCCGAGCGAGAAGAGAAAGACGGAGCGGATGCCGAGCGAGCACGCGAGGCCGCGAGTCGGGGTCGCGGAAATTTCCGAGCGACGGCGAGGAAATTATTCGTGACCGATTCTCCCTACCCGCACATTATCGAAACAAATCCGTAAAAAAGTTTTTTATTTTTTGCCAAGAGGAGACCGGCACGGCGGGAACGGGAGTGGTTTGTGTCTCATCCACAATGATGGCCACACTCTCCCCCGCCTCGGCAACATTCAATTTTTTGCGGATTTCGAACTCAAGACCTTCTTGAGTAGCCATCTTGGCTATCGATTCTTTCAAAAATTGATCTCTGTTTTCCAAATCTGCCACTTCTTTTTCCATCCGAGCCAAGGCTCCTTGAGCTGTTTTCTTTTTTTGATAAACATTTCTGACTGAATTCAAGAGCACTCCAAACACCAAAAGCAGAAGCAGAAAAAATGCTAATCTTTTCCATTTACCGCTTTCCTTATTTTTTATTCCTCTCATCCTAATGTGATGCTTATATATTTGTGTGATTATATGCTACAATTATAGCATGCTTTGGAGTCCAAAAGCCCGAAAAATAATAAAAATAGCCTGGTTTATAATAGCCATTTTCCTGGTGTTGGGTATGGTCCTTATGTATATGCCCGGACTTCTTTAGTCGGGTTTCATTATCTTTATAAAAACCTCTTGAGGAATTGAGATCTTGCCTCTTTCTTTCATTTTCTTTTTTCCTTTCTTTTGTTTTTCCCGAAGCTTCATCTTGCGGGTAATATCACCGCCATACATATGTTGAGTAACGTCTTTCCGATAAGCCGACAGGGTGCGCGAAGCTATTATCCGACCCCCCGCTTTGGCCTGAATTTTGAGTTCAAACATTTGTCTGGGTAAAAGATTTTTGAGTTTATCCACTACCATCTCCGCCTCCTTTTCTATAATTCTTTTGGAAACCACTCTGGCCAAAGACGGCTCTTCCTCTCCGCCAATTAAAATAGAAAGTTTGGTCACTTCCGCCGTTCTGGTCCCTGTTTTTTCATAAGAGAGAGAAGCATACCCCTGCGAGGCACTCTTGAGCTTGTCAAAAAAACCGCGCATCAATTCCCGAAGCGGCATCAGGGCGTGTATACTTGTTTTTTGCAAAAGATACCCTTCGGCAGAAATAATTTCGGCCTCATGCTCATAAAGTAAAGGCATAAGATTACCGACATATTGAACCGGGGTTATTATGTGAGCATTGACCCAGGGTTCTTCCACCCTTTCTATCAAACCATCTTCGGGAAAAAAAGTCGGTGAATATATTTTTTCTTTTTTTCCATTTTTATATTCCACCTCATAGGTTATAGACGGTTGGGTGATAACCAAAGAAAGATTGAACTCTCTTTTTAATCTTTCGGTAATAATTTCCAAGTGAAGCATTCCCAAAAACCCGCATCGAAAACCTTTGCCCAAAACTCCCGAGGATTCTTCTTCGTAATAAAGAGAGGAGTCCGTAAGTTTAAGTTTGGCTAAAGCCTGTCTCAAAGCTACCAATTCTCCCTGATCTTCAGGAAACACGGAGGCCCAGACCACCGGCATTGGCACACCAAATCCCGACAAGGCGTCGGCAATTTCTTTTTCTTTTCCGATAGTATCACCGACCGAGACAATGCCCGGAGTTTTAATGCCAGTGACAATGTATCCTATCTCCCCCGTGGAAAGGTTTTCTGTGGGCGTTTCCTCAGGATGAAAAACGCCAACCTCCAGCGCTATAAATTTTTGGCCCGCTATTCTAAAAATCAAATCATCTCTGGTTTCCACCTTACCCTTCATTATTCTCACAAAAACGACAATACCCTTATGAACAGAATACTTGAAGTCAAAAACTAGAGCTTGCAGTGGTCCGGATGGTGCGGAGCTCCCCTCTCCTTCGCAAGGAGAGGGGTTTGGGGGTGAGGTCGGAGCAGGAATTTTTTCTACTATGGTATCTAAAAGTTTCTTCACCCCCTCCCCTGTTTTGCCGGAAGTTTCTATAATTTCTCCTTCCTTGCAACCGATGAGAGAAGCTATTTCCGCTTTGACCTCGGCAATTCTGGCCAGAGATGAATCAATTTTGCTTAAAGCCGGTATTATGACCAAACCTTGTTCTTTGGCCATAGTAAGCACCGAGAGAGTCTGAGCCTCCACTCCCTGTGTAGCATCAACCAAAAGCACCGCTCCCTCGACGGCGCCAAGGGCGCGAGAAACTTCGTAAGAAAAATCTATATGGCCTGGAGTATCTATGAGATTTAAAATGTAATCTTTATAAACCATCCTTACGGGTGTCATTTTGATCGTGATACCCCGTTCACGCTCCAGCTCCATATTATCCAAGGTTTGTTCTCTCATCTTGCGCGCTTCTATAGTGTGGGTCAATTCAAGCATCCTATCCGCCAAAGTGGACTTGCCATGATCTATGTGGGCTATGATGCAAAAATTTCTAATTTTGTTCATTTGAATTTTTTCATAATTTCTTTAAATTCTTTATTGCCTATCACCCACAAAAATATAGCCCCGCATATAATCCCTGCGAGACCGGAAACAAAGGCATGACTGAAGACATTGAGAGTCGAGTTGAGTTCCCAAAAATAATTAAAAACTCGCAGTGAGTAAAAAGTGACTGTTCCCACCACTAGAGCGGTCAGGACAGCGCCAAAAATCGCTCTCAAAAATCCTTCTTTGGCGATAGATTTGGTTTCTTTATTTAAAAAGAACCAAAGCCCTACCGCCGTGAACATAGAACCAAAAGAAAAAGAAACCGGCAAAATAATTATTTTTGAGCCGGCTATGCCACTTATTTCCAAGATTTTTTCCAACCAAATCATTATTCCCGCCAAAAAATCAAAATAAAAGAGGTAAGCCAAAATAATGGTTGCCAAAGCTCCCGTTAATCCCAAAATAAGCGGTATTTTAGTTTTACCCAAAGCATAGTGAGCTCTGGTCAAAAAAAGTTGAATACTTTGAAAAACAAAGGACAGGGCAAACAGGGCCACCACCGCAGCCGTCAATTTGGTGTCGGTCCAATCAAAAGCGCCGGAACCCAAAATTACTCTCACGATATGCGCCCTCAAAATAATGAAAAGCGCCGAAAGAGGCAAAGTCCAAAAAATGATGTAACGCAAAGATTCGCCTATGTACCGACCGCATTCCGCAATGTTGTTTTTGGCATAATGTTCAGAAAGAGTGGGGAAAGCAGCCAAAGAATAGCTGACACCGACAACAGAAAGCGGTACCGATTGAAGATTGAAAGCCAGATTAAAAATTGCAATGGCACCCACTCCGAAAAAGGAAGCCACCGCCGTAAAAACAATACTGATTATCTGGGTAACCGATAGCGCTAAAGCTCTCGGGATAGAAATAAAGGCTGTTTCTCTTACTTCCTTCCAATTTATTTTAGTTGTCAATTTCGGAGCATTACCGGAAAAGAAAATAAACATCGCTGGCAACAAAAAATGAAGCAGAGCGCCAAAGACTATTCCCAAAACTACCGCGATCACTCCAAATTTGTTCGCCCCCAAGACCGTACCGGCAATAATACCAGCGTTGTAAAAAAGGGGGCTTAAAGAATACAGTAAAAATCTCTTTTCATACTGAACGATACTGCCGAAAAAGTTTGAGAGTCCGAGAAGCAGTGGCGAGAGAAGCAAAATCCTTGAAAATCTTATAATCTGGACCAGAGCCCCGTCCTCAAATCCTCTGAACAAAAGAGAGACCAATTGTGGCATAAATACCAAAGCAAGAACACAACTCGCCACAATCAAAGCCGAGAAGCTGGTAAAAATTGAATTGATGTAAGATTTCACTGACGCTTCATCATGAGTCGCTTTCTTGGAAAACATCGGCACCAAGACGGAAATAGAAACCAAAGAGCCCACTGTGACAAAAATAAAATCCGGAATTCTGAAAGCGGTGTAATAAATATCCAAAGCCTGCCCGGCGCCAAAGTAATGCGCCAAAAGCCGGTCCCGCAAAAAGGCTAATATTTGAGAAAATATAGAAAACGAGGCCAACCAAAAAGCGGCTTCGTGCAAGCCGCCAATCTTGGCAGTAATGGCTTTAATTGTCCTTTTTACCATCACTTACTAGAATATCACAAAAACCCTAATTTTCTTCCACCGGAGGTTTGCTTCCACCAGTAGCTTGAGCATCTGCAAATGGCGATTTGCCCGTTTTCATATCGGAAAGAATAGCCTTAACTTCCTGATTATCCGGATTGGTAGCGCTTATTTCCTCAAACTGTTTTATAGCATCTTCCTTCCTGCCCACTTGGTAATAAGAGAGCCCGAGGAAATATTTGGCATTAGCGTAATCTGGAACCAAACCGATTGCTTTTTCCAAAGCTCCCGCAGCGCCCGCGAAATCTCTCTGATTATACTTCAAGAGTCCAAGCTGGAAGTAAAGTCCGGAGTTTCCCGGATCAATTATTGTGGCGGCCTCCACCGACCTCACGGCTCCGGGAATATTGTTTGCTCCTACTTCAAGCTGGGCCAAGGTAAAGTAAGCATCGGTATAATTGTTTTTGAGTTCAAGAGCTTTGGTTATATTCATCCTGGCATCATCAATTTTTCCTTCCAAAGCATCCAACCTCGCCAGAGCCAAGGGCACAGCAGGATTGCTGGGAGAACGAAGAGCCGCTTCAGTATAGGCGTTACGAGCGCTCTCCAGAGAACCCTGAATACCATTGGAAGCCAACACCTCATAAACCCGAGCCAGAGCAAACCAATTCCGGAAATTGTTGCCATCTATTTCCGTCGCCTTTTTGGCCGATTCAACGGCATTGGCGATAAGTCCCTGGATTTCGGTTCTCACGGCATCGGTAATCTGATTTTGATTGGTGATACCACCCAAGACTCTTCCCAAATCAATAAGAGAAATCTCAGCCAGACCGCGCCAATAAATATCGCTTGACACCATATTGATGGCCTTTGTGGTTGATTCTCTTGCCAGTTGTATATTACCGGTTCTCTGATATTCCGAGACACCTCTTTCAAAAACCACAGTGGCTACCGTTCTCTCCCAGACGAAATACCCGCCGGCCACCGATACAATAAGCAAAACGATGATGGAAAGCACCGACAGAAAGTTAGTCTTGGGATTAGAAAATATATTTATTTTCCAGGTGCCGATTATTCCCTGAGGCACCAAGGTGGCCGTGAATAGTCCCGTGAAAATAAAGGCCAGAGCCAATACAGTAATGCTTGGAGTGTAAAGGAAAAGCATTATCCACAGATAGAAAGAAACTAGGAACGATGAAGTGGCCAAATACCGAGAACGGCTGGCATTGGCTTGCGCAAATATGGCTTTTATCCCGCTCATCACATACATTCCTATGAAAGCCAGGAGCGAAAGCAGTCCGAGCAAACCGGTAGTTATGGCCACGGTAGGTATAAAGCCCGAGCCGGAATAAAAGTCAGCATCCCAAAATTGAGTCTGATTTATATCCACCGGCTTATGAGCAGACCAAAATTCCGCAAAGCGATTCGGGCCGATGCCAAAAGCCACGTTTTGTTTCCAGGAAGTCAGCGCCAGATTCATGGTGGTTTCAAAGTTGGGTCTTATTTCGGTAGTCTGAATTTTCATTATTTTTGATAGATATCCTCCTACACCGGCACCACCAAGCAAAAGAATTACAGAAGCGATGAGAACGGCGAGAGAGGAGAGAGAAACTCTGCGGTCATTTCCTTTGGCAGTTTCTTCTGACACATTTCCTCTCCCCACTGACCAAGACAAAATATAAGCAAAGAAGACCATAGAGATAATTCCGAGAATGATAACTACCGGCCTAAAATTAGCCGCCCCGATAAACAGAATCCCAAAAGCAATGAGTACCGACAAAATGTATCTCATCTTTTTTGATATTTCACTCATATTTATGATGCAAAGAGAAAAGATTACCACCGCGCCAAAAATAATAGCGGTATCAATCGGACCACCGGCGAGAAAGACGGGCATTTTGGAGGCTATAAACGTCGGCAAAAAAGGAGAAGCAAAAATTCCAAGCAAAGTATAGACTGCTAATGCTATGGCCGAATAGAGAAAAGCGGAGACAATTTTACCCATGGTTCCGACACTCTTTATAGCCATCACCGCCATAAACAAAGCGAAGACCAACATCAGTATGGAGCCGGAAGTTCCGAGGTCAAATATGGAGCCGGCAACAGAAGAGTCAATTGCTCCAGAAAAGGCGGAAGACACCAGGGATACCAAAGCAAAAATCCCAATCGGTATGAGATATTTAACTTTGGGTATTTCAATAGTGCCAGTTGAAAGTACCGACGACAAAAAGACGGCAAAAATTGCCACCAAACCTGTTGCAAGGAGTGTAATCTTGGCAACATACAAACTGACTCCGCTTACCGGCACAAAAAACACCGGCAAAAGAAAAACAAAAACGGAGATTATTAGTCCTAATTTTTTGGCCAATACATTGCCCGACTGCGCAGGCAGGCCCGAACTTACTTGAACGCTTGGAGCGTTCTCTATATTTTGTTCCATTTTATTTAACTTATCCCCTTCCCCAGCACCATTTTTTGTTTCAAAAAATGGTGCTGGGGACCGCCTCATATCCGCCGACTAAGGGGAAAGGGCAGTTTAACGGGGGGTTTATAATCTTGTAATACTGATTAAATTATATTCCATTCCCCACTGAAGACAAGCCTAATCTGTGGAAAAGCAGGTGCAGTGCAGAAGGGCACCTTCTGTATTATTCCAAATCTAAGAGAAAAGCGTTTAATTCCAAGATTTTATCCTTATCAAAACTCTGGTTAACAAAAGCTTTATACTTATCAGAATTCAATTGATCCAGAATTATTTTCTTATCACAAAAATCTTCTCGCGACTGATCTATATAATCCAAATAACTACTCCATTTCCAATCTTCCAGTTTATTAACAAGTCCCCCCTTTTGGGGATTCTTGTGTATGTATGTCGATAACCAAAGCAGATAATTATTTTTATTAATCAGAGTAGCTTTGAATTGGTCCTGAAAAAGCGAACCAACTCGGTCATATTTTTTATTAAAATATTTTGCATAACTACCACAGACTCGAAGCATCAGTTCACTTATCTTGATTTTTGAATTTTGCCTTATCAAAAGATGGAAATGATTTGGCATAAGGCAATAACACACCAAACTGAAGGAATTTGGCGGTAAGAGTTTGCGAACATATCTTTCTTTTGGGAGATTTGCAGAAGGTGCCCTTCTGTTTTTTTCAGCTTTGCTTGGAAATAAGTTTTCTTTTAGGCGCCAAAGAAAAAACTTATAGTCTTCCTGATCCAGGAAGATATCCATCTTCGCATTCCCGCGGTTGAAAACATGATAATAACTATCAGGAGCAAATTCTTTATAATCTCTATTTCTCATTTCTTTATTTTACTACATCAAGAGGAAATGCAGAAGGTGCCCTTCTGTTCTGTTTGTTTGTTTTTATCTCACCTCCGTTCCTCCCCTAACCTCAGTACCGCCACGTGTTTTGATGCTAGGACCATAAACAAACTGCACATCGTCGCCATAGGAAGTACCTACACCGTTTATAGCGTAAGCTCTGACGTGATAAAGCGTTCCGGGGTCCAAACTAATGATATTTGCCGTGAAAACGCCTGTTGTACCGGCAGAAGTGGCTTTGCTGTCAGAGGTGGTTGGGTTTGGAGATGTGCTCCAGACCACGCC
>JAZDOB010000030.1:0-8756 GCA_043799105.1 Candidatus Zambryskiibacteriota bacterium | reverse complement strand
CACCGCCTCAACTACTAACCTCATAGTGAATGGAGAATCTGTAAACGACCTTGCCGGTGCGGGACTGCAAGTATCGGGAAGCGCTTTAACCCTTAATGCAACAGGAGACTGGACGGGAACGATTGATGGTGTGAACTTTGGTAATGGAACTTTAGCCGAAAACGCAATATGGGTTGGCGGGGCTGCGGCCATTCCTTCTGAACTGACTCTCGGTGCCGGCGGAACCATTCTTGGAGTATCGGGTGGCACACTAGCCTATATCTCCACCACCACCATTCCACTCGGTGGAGATGTCACAGGAACTCTCTCTGCCACAGTGGTGGGAGACAACTCACACGCCCACGATGCTACGACAATATCGGGACTTGGCACAGGGGACTTCACTTCGGCAAACGTCTCCCAGTGGACGAATGATGCGAACTATGCGACTAACCCTTTTGTCCATCCCGCCGTCGGCTTCTCAGCAACGTCAACATCTCTAGCTGTCGGAACAACCACAACTGTCGCTCTCCTGAGTTCTCTCACCGTCTCTTCATCAACCGCTCCTCAGCTTGCTCTATCAGCCGGAGCGGGTATTGCCCAATGGGTGCAAAGAAACGCTGGAGGCAACTTATATTTCTCAACGACAACAATCGCGGGCACTGCAACCACAAGTATTTCAGCATTGGAAATCGCAGGCGATGGTTTTGGAACAACCACAGTCAGAGGACTTAACATTAGTGGTCAAGCCACTACTACATCAAATGTTGGTATTAATTTGAGCGGAGGATGCTTTGCAATAAATAATGAATGTGTGGGTGGAGGAACGGGTACTTTCACCAACAACCTTGTCTCCGGAGGAACGGCCACAACAACTTTTTATAATGGTGGAATTATCTTTGCATCAAGCACGGGGTCGGGATTGCTTTCTCAATCATCACAGGCCAAAAACTTCTTCTGGGATGAGGAAAACAAAAGATTTGGTTTGGGGACATCTACTCCTACCAGCATACTGTCAATTCAAGCGGGAGCGACAATTCAAAACTTGTTTGGCATTGCTTCATCAACCGGCGCTCCTATACTGACGATGGATTGGTATGGCGCAATAACTCAAAACGTATATTCATCCAAAGCGCTTGATATTCAAAACGGAAGCGGTGTTAGCGTCTTTTCCATTGACACCACTCAACCGACCAATGCCGGTATAGACATAACGGCGGCCAATGGCCAAACGGGGAATCTCTTAAACTTTTTTGCTTCCGACGGAACAACGGTGTTGTCCACCTTTGATTCTATAGGTCGTTTGGGAGTTGGCACAAGCACATCGCAATATCTATTAACCATTGCCTCATCAACCGTCCCTCAACTATCACTCTCTGCCGGAGCAGGTATTGCACAATGGACATTCAGAAATGCAGGAGGCAACTTCTACCTCTCCACCACTACCTTAGCCGGTACAGCTACTACCTCCATCTCCGCTCTTGAAATCGCTGGTGGAGGATTCGGTACAACGACAGTCAGAGGATTAAATATTGACGCTCAAGCCACTACCACATCTGATGTCGGATTCAACATTACGACAGGTTGTTATGCAATTAACGGAACATGTATTAATAATCAGGACAACCAGTTTGTAAGTGCCAATTCCACTACTACCAAAACTATCTCAAACGCCGCCACATCTACGTTGTATACGCTATCCATAATTCCGAAGTCAGCCAACGCCGACATCTATGTTTCCGGATTTATAAATATAGCCCAACCGCAAGGTACTACCGATTTCACTACCCAAGTCAACATAATGAAAGGAGGGGATTGCACCTTGGGTGGTAGCAATGTCTTGGCATTTGGTATTGCCAGCACCACTTCCACTACCGGCATCAACGGAGCGTCGTATTCTATTAATGGCCTTGATAATAATACTACGGTAACTACAAAAACATACGCCTTGTGCGCAAGAAATAGCACATATGTCACGCCCGCAAGTTGGTCATTCTCTCTTCTTGTCATAAATCAAGGCGCTGACTTGGCGGAACTTTACACCACGACTGACAATAGTCTCCAGCCGGGTGATATTATTTCTGCTGATAAAGATAATTTTGAAGGAGTGCGAAAAACTACCGGAAGAAATGATGTTGGAGTTTTGGGTGTCGTCTCAACCAACCCGGCTTCCGTTATTGGGCCACCTGTCAGGAGCGGAAAGGTTGTGCCGATTGCTCTCTCTGGCCGAGTTCCAGTGAAGGTTAATATTGAAGGCGGCCCTATTTCTGTAGGCGACCGCATTGCGCTTTCAAGCGTGCCGGGAGTAGGCAAAAAAGCTTCTCAATTTGAAGACTTTGTCGGTATTGCGCTTGAGAATTACACCGAGGATTCTACAAGCGGAATGGTTCTTATTTTCATAGACATCCAAAAAGGCATTGACATTGAACAGGTTAACAATGCGCTTCTTGCAAAACTCAGCATAACTTTGGCGACATCTACAAGCCCCGGTATGGCTCTCAACTTAACTTCGGAAGGAAGATTCATAATAAACCAGACAGCCACGACTACTTCAGGAGAAGCCACTACGACTCCGGCTGTCATATTTGATTCTCTCGGCAACGCATTTTTCGCTGGGCAGATTACTGCCAACGGATTCAATTTGGGCGGACTCTCCGACTTTGAAAATTCGGTGAGTGGTCTCACGAGCAGTCTGGCGGAAATCTCGTCCAGCACCGCCAGCACGACTCTCACTCTTGAAAGCCTCCAAAATTCTTTGAATGAATTGGCTTCAACCACCACTGGCATCGCTTCCACGACAGACAAGCTCGCCCTTGATTTCGCTTCCACCAGTGTTTATATAAATGATCTGGCCAGCTTTGCTTCCACCACCGACCTCAACGCTTCATCAACGCACACCGCCTTCCTCGACGGATTCTTCACTAATTTGTTTGCCAAAATAAATACTTGGCTTGCCGATGCAACCAACGGAATAAGTAGCATAATTGCCGGCACTTTCCGAGCCAAAGAAAAGATTTGCGTGGACGACCAATGTCTGACCAAAGAAGATGTGCGCAAATTGCTCAACTTGGCGAATGGTTTGACAGGTTCAGAAATAACCCCCCCAACCCCCCTTATCTTAAGTGGGGAGTCTGGAACGAGCACTCCTCCAATCATAGAAGAACCAACAGCTTCGACCACTCCCGAAATAATTCCTGAAATAACACCTCCTGTTGTTGAAACTCCACCAGCAGAATCGCCAGCTCCAGCCCCAGCTCCAGAACCAACTCCGACTCCAGAGCCCACAGTAGAACCTGCTCCCCAGCCTTCGCAAGATGCTTCGGCGGGCGAGGCAGTTACATCTGAACCGATAGTAACTCCGCCAACACCATAAAATTATAATTAATATAAAACCATGAGTGATGAAATGAGATTTAGCGAACCGATCATAGAGGAAAAAAAGGAAGAAATAAAACCGAAAGTTTGGCAAAGAGTGAAAATCAAAAAATTACATGTTTTATTTGCCGCACTGTTGTTAGTGGTTTTAATTTCGGCGGGTACTGCCGTCAGCTTTTATTTGAAAGCTAAAAAATTGAAATCGCAAACAGGAGTGGCTACAACAAGCGAAATCCAAAAGATTATGGCTGAAGTGGGCAGACTTATTGTTTTGCCGGCGAACGAAGAACCGACTGTGGCTACCATATCGGATGCGGAAAAATTGCGCGACCAACCGTTTTTCACTAATGCCAAAAATGGCGACAAAGTTTTAATCTATGGTAAAGCGGGTAAAGCCATCCTCTACGACCCGACAGTAAAAATAATAGTTGAAGTGGCGCCACTGAATATGAGTAATACAAAGTAATTTAAAATTGAAAAATCAAAATGCGAAAATTCTTTGGTAAAAAAATAATCATAGCGGTGATTCTGGTCGGGCTGGTTGGAATAATCGGCTGGCAAAATGGATGGTTTAAATCTCCCATCCTGAACTCTTCCGATTCGGCAGTTTCTGATTTCAGTAGCAGTTTTTATCTCAACTATTCAAAAGATTTTCAAGTAAGAAATGAAGATGTCGGAGACGACATAAAAAAATATATTTTTGAAAATGGGGAGCTCAAACAAGGATTTGAGATTACGATTATTCCGTTTGACGAGTCGGGACCGTTAACGGCTGAGAGAATTAAACAAGATTTGCCGGATTTGGCGATGAACAACGTTAAAGATTTTTTTATTTCTACGGACATAAAAGGGATTTCTTTTGACAGCACGGACGAAAATATAGGCGATACGCACGAAGTTTGGTTTTCGGCAAAAGGGGAGTTGTACCAGTTCAGGACTTATAAAGAATTTGGCGCGGAAATGGAAGATGTAATCAAAACATTTACATTTAAATTATGAAATTGATTCATTGTTTGAAAATTGAAAATAAATCTGTGAAAAAGAAGCTCGGCATATTTATAGACGGAGCCAATATGTACTACGCTTCAAAACAGGCTGGCTGGAAATTGGATCTTGGAAAAATAAAAAAGCTTTTCAACTCGATTTTTGATGTCAAAATTTTCAATTATTATGCGGCTTTGCCCGATAAAACAGATAAGTCTTATGCAAACTCAAAAAAGTATTTGAGTATTGTAGAAGAATTTGCCAAGGTAATAACTAAACCCCTTAAGTATATTAATGGGGAGAAAAAAGGAAATGTTGATATTGAAATAACGCTTGATGTTGTAAGAAACTTGAATGATTTAGATGAAATAATAATTTTTACCGGGGACAGCGATTATTTCGAATTGTGGAAGTATGTATTTGGAGAGAAGGGTAAAAGAATACGTTTTGCTAGCTTCCGTGACAATCTAGCTTTTGAACTTAAGAGGACAAAATACCTAATTCTTGAGAAAATAAGAGAGTTTATTGAATTAAATGGACAAAAGAATACTCCCGACCTTACGGCCGGGAGAACATCAGTGCTGGCAATTATAGACGATGATAATCTTTTGTCAAGCGGTGGTGGGGATAAAAATTAAACATTTTATGATTGAAAATTGTTTAGAAATTAGAATAATTAGAGCAATTAGGTCAATTTTATATGGTGCAATCTTTTTTGTTATCTTTTTTGTTGCGCCATCATCCGCTTCTGCCGGTCTTATCTATCAAGTCCCTTCCTCCCTCGGCCTTTCTTCCGGCCTTGTGGGCTACTGGACCATGGATGGGGGAGACATTTCCGGCGCAAACCTCACTGACCGCTCTCCCGCCGGCACCTACACGGGTACCATCTCCGGCGCTGTTCCCGCCATCGGCAAACTCGGCCAGGCGCTGAATTTCAACGGGACAAGCGATTATGTTGATATAGGAGTTGGTCCAACGTCAGTGCAATCAATTTCTTTTTGGATTTACCCCAAAACCACTACTGAATATTTTTTAAATCTGACCAGCAACACCAAATATGTTTGGTCCAACGCCGGTACAGTTACTGCTACAGGCTTTACCGCTGCTCCTACTATTTATGTTAATGGCGCGGTTTCTAGCACCATTGTAGCCAACAAATGGCAATACATAACTTTGGTTACCACCACCGCCGAAAACGCTAGTAATTTAGACATTAGCAGGACACAAGATACCAATTATTTAGAAGGCTATATAGATGATGTCCGTCTATACTCTAGCGCTTTATCTGCTTCCGAAATCAAACGCCTCTACAACATGGGTGCCGAGGCGTTGAAGATTAAATCGCCGGTTAATTCTTTGACGGATGGTTTGGTTGGATATTGGACGATGGATGGCAAAGATATGAGAACGGCATTGGGGGAAACGGCTGTCTTGGCAACTTATGATAATGGAAATGGGACCTATCTTTTGGCCCAAAAAGCAACTCTTTCTTCAGCTGGTACGGTGCAAAGCATGTCATTTCTGGTGTCCGATAATTCCACTGGCAGTTTACGAATGGGCATTTATGATGACGATGGTGCTGGTGGCAACCCCGGGACTTTGCTGGCAGAGACCCAAGAATTGACATCACTTTCCACTTACAAATGGAATACAGCCAATATTGTCGCTCCGGTCACTCTTCAGCCGGGGAATTATTGGCTTGCTTTCCACCCAAGCAGCGATTCAATGTCGCATTTAAGGGGGGGCGCCGGAACCGGAAATAATTGCTATTATACCGTTGCTTATGGCGCTTTGCCCGGAACTTTCAGTGCTTCACCCACCTGTAGTACCGATCACTGGATGCTTTTCGCCACTTTGACGGGTGGTAGCGGTAATGGCATAGCGTGGGATCTCGTGGGCAACTATATAGGCGTTGTTTATGGTGCTATCACCAAGGCAATAGGCAAAATAGGACAGGGATTAAATTTTCAAGGAAGCGGAGATTATATAGATGGGAGTTTTAACGCTAATGTTTTATTCACGGGTGCTGCGACAGGCTGTGCGTGGGCCAAAGCTGATACGCTTTCCAACTCCGGTGGTTTTCAAGATCTAATTCTTGTTTATCCAGGTAGTGAGTATGAAGCAACTGGGATGCAATATTATTTGGCGGTAAAAAATGATGGCACGGTGGAATCTGGGTGGACGCCCGATAATTCTAATTTTGAACACTATGTTTCAGCGGCTGGAGTTATAACCACCGGAAAGTGGTATCACATTTGCGCTGTTCGTACCAGTACAAGCAACGTGGATTTATATGTCAATGGTTCAGCCATAGCAGATACTCCCAGCGGAAATTTTGCCATCCCCTCCGGTGTGGGGCAAGTTGTCATTAGTTCTTCGGATTCCACATATGATTGGAATGGCCCCATTGATGACGTCCGCATCTATAACCGCGCGCTGTCGGCCAGTGAAGTCAAACGCCTTTACAATATGGGGGCAGAAGCGCTGAAAATAAAATCTCCGACAAGTTCTTTGACAAACGGTCTCGTCGGATATTGGACTTTTGACGGAAGCAAAATCTCCGGCGCCAATGCCACGGACTCATCGCCGGCCGGCACCAACACGGGCACCATTACCGGCGCCACAAAAACCATTGGCAAGATCGGGCAGACACTGAGTTTTGACGGGACGAATGATCAAGTGAATATAGGCAATGTTACGTCTTTTGACAACATCTCTCCATTAACCGTCTCTCTCTGGGCCTATCCCCGTTCTACTGGCGCGTCTCAGGCATTTATTTCAACAGCTGTAGGATGCTGCAGCCTCACGGGGACTGACACGGGCTGGTTTTTTGGGCAAGATAATTACAGCGGCAATCCCACTCAATTGAGTTTTTCCATAGCTTACTCCGGTGGCAATGATTTATATCTTCAGACCGCTACTAATGTTGCCACCCTAAATCAATGGAACCATTTTGTTGTTACGTGGGACGGTACCGCTACCGGTGCCCATATTTATAAAAATGGTACAGAGGTTGGATATTCTCAAGCGCAAGCCTCCAGCGGTTCCCGGACAGATGATAGCAGTACAAATCTAGTAATAGGAGAAGATCGCGGTGGTGCAAATGATTTTACGGGCAATTTAGACGACGTGCGCATCTACTCCCGCGCCCTTTCGGCGGATGAAGTCAAACGGCTTTACAATATGGGAAAGTAGGGAGAAGCTTGTAGCTTTTAGGATAAAAAGAAAACAAGATGAAAAAAAAGAAACCAAAACAAATCGTCATCTATCAAGCTAAATCTGGGGCTATCGAATTGCGAGGTGATTTTAATAAAGAAACTATTTGGGCCACCCAAGCGCAAATTGCCGAGGTTTTTGATATTGATAGAACAGTTGCCACCAAACACATAAATAATCTAATAAAATCAAGAGAAATTGATGAAAAAAGCAATGTGCAAAAAATGCACATTGCAAATTCTGATAAGCCAGTATCTCTTTATTCATTAGATGTGATTTTGGTCGTTGGATACAGAACAAATTCTAGGAAAGCTGTTGTTTTCAGAAAATGGGCAACCAAAATACTCCGCAAATATATTGTTGAAGGATATGTTGTCAATGAAAAAAAACTCTTGGAAGCAAGGGAAAAATTTGCAAACCTACAAGAAGCAATTTCCTTTTTGAAAACAAAATCGGAGAGGGAAGCGCTTAAAGGCCAAACCGGAGAGATTCTTAATCTGTTGTCCTCCTATTCAAAAACGCTGTCTGTTTTGGAACAGTACGACAACAACAAACTCAAGGAAATAAGGGGTAGAAAATCCGTCTTCACTTTGGAATATGAAAAATGCCAGGATATTATAAAAGAGCTTCGAACAAATCTTTCAATCAAAAATGAGACGGTAGATTTGTTTGGGAATGAACGCAAGGGGTCTTTTGGAGGAATCATTAAGGGAATTTACCAAACTTTTGGGCACAAAGAACTTTATCCAACCATTGAAGACAAGTCGTCGCATCTTCTTTACTTCATTATAAAAGATCACCCATTTTTTGATGGCAATAAAAGAATTGCTTCTTTTATCTTTGTGTATTTTTTGGATAAGAATAATTATCTCTGTAAAGTTTCTGGAGAGAAGAAGATAAATGATAATGCTCTGGTAGCGTTAGCGTTGCTTATTGCCGAGAGTAATCCGAAAGAAAAAGAAATAATGATTAGGATAATAAAAAATCTTTTAGTAGAATAAAATTTCCAATGCACATTTTAAGAAACAAATACACAATCCTTGTCATCACTCTCCTCACCGTCGGAGCTCTTTTCTCGTACTCTCACATATCGTTTAATATGGCCAGAGCTAAAAATATTTCTGCTCTCAAAACTCAACTTGAAGCATCTCCTGAAATGAGCGCAAAGTACGAACAAGACGGCACCAGTTTGGTTATGACTC
>JAZDOB010000032.1:0-25813 GCA_043799105.1 Candidatus Zambryskiibacteriota bacterium | reverse complement strand
GGCGGAGTTACGGACAGAACGGCTGCTGGTCAGTTTCGTGATAACATCGCGCAAACGACTGGTACGCCGCTTGACCGTATTGAGATTCGCGATCTCGTTAGAGGCCGAATCTACGGCGCAGTCAGCATTCGGTATCGGGATGGTTCGCGGCGGCGCATGCTGCTGGCTGGCCAAACTGGTTATCGGGCAATGGTCCGACGGAACAGCGGAGCTTGGGCAGAGGAATATATGCTCCAGGGCTGCGGGAATGACCTCCGGCTTTCCGGAGCGCGATACATTCCCGGTTTCGGTTTCCGGTTCGTACCGGAAGCAGCAGTGGAGGAAACTCCGCGGCCAGCTCCGGTTCCAACGCCGGTTCCGACTCCGCAATTAAAACCAAATCATTTTGGACGAAATTTTGGCGGGCAGAGCAAAGCTCTGCCCAAGGATTTAAAGCGTTTCCGAATGCAATCCGAGATTTTAGGGTGAGGTTCGAGCCGAAGATTTTTTGGAGAGAGATTTTTTTGGAAGGGAGGTCGTTCGTTTTCGCGATTTCGTCCAGTGTTAAAGCGTCTTTTATCCATTCGCGTGTCGGTTCGATCCACGCGGAGGGTGTTCGTAAAAGTCGGGTTATTTGTTCCTCGACAGACTTCTTGTTGGACATAAGCGAGCGACGTCTTTTTAAATAATCTTCTCGCTCAATATCTTGGGCGACATAAACATCTGTAAGTCTGGCAAAATTTTTTGAAATGTTTTGTTCTTCTTCTCGCAATTCCAAAATAACTTCCGATGCAGTGTGTTTATTTTTCTGTTCTTCAACATCCAACATTTCAAATAATTTTATCGCCAATTCTTTCGGCATAATATGTTCGCTAATTTTTGCCGAAAGTTGTCGCTTCAATTCTTCTCCTCGTATGCACGGCTCAAAACATTTTTGTACTTTAGATTTTTTCGAACAATGATAATAAGTATAAAAATGTTTGTTGCCGTTCTTTTGTCTTTTTATTTTTATTTCTCCTGTTATGCCCATACCACACGATCCGCATTTGAGTAGCCCGCAAAGCGGACGGGGGTCGGTTTGGACATTAAGTCTCTGTGATTTACCTCGTAAAACAGCATTTGCTCTATCAAAAAGTTCTTTAGTGATAATCGGCTCATGCTTTCCTTCATATATTTCTCCCGCATGGCGAAAGTGTCCGTAATAAATCGGGTTTGTGAGAATTGAAGATATTCGTGAAATATTACACCGATTATTTTTTCTTGATTTTATTCCACTTTTTTCTAAAAACTCGGCAAGATTTTTAAGATTAACTTTACCTGTGGCATAAAGTTCAAATAATTTCTTTACAATTTTTGCATTTTTATGATGCACTGCTATTTTCTTAATAGCAGGATTGTTGATATATCCTATGGGAGCAAAACCGGGAAAATCCCCATTTCGCGCTTTTTGTCGTAATCCGCGTGCGGTATTTTCACTAAGTTGTCTAACATATTCATTTGCCATTCCTAATTCGACGGACATCATTAACACATTATCATTTGGATAATGACTTTGTCCGTGCGTTTGAATATGTTGTATTATCCCTTGTTGCAAAAGCCATTGGATTTTTCCGCTATCCACGGGATTGCGTGATAAGCGATCAATTTTCCAGCAAACAATTCCTTGGGCTTCGCCATTTTGAATACGCGAAAGCATATCATTAAATACTGGGCGACCGGGAATTTTCGCCGAGCGTTTTTCTATGAATTTTTCTACAATAGAAAGATTTTCTCGCTTGGCGAGTTCTCGTAATTCGGCTAATTGCGCTTCAATAGAAAGGATTTGTTTATCCTCAACATCAGTGCTTTTGCGAACATATAAAAAGTATTTGAGCATAGTTGTATTATACAACAACGGATGGTGTAAACTACAACCAAAAGAGTGATTCTATTTGCAACTGCCCGTAAGGTTTCAAAAGAACTTTCCGCTTTATCTTCCAAAGGGTTACTGATTTTTGATATTCAAAAAATACGCGATTTTATATGTTGGAAAAAGGAACTAGAATGCAAAGGGGACCCCGGTAAAGGGGCCCCCAAGCTCTAGAATTCGTGATCTTACGATCATTTGTATTATATACCAAGCACTAGATAAAAGTCAAAGTTATACACAGGGTGTAAAGGGGGAGTTTTTTTAACACGCGCATGGGAGGGTGGGGCAAGTGTTATATATTCTGCACGACCTCCACTCCAAAAAAATCTCTCTCCAAAAAATCTTGGGCTTTTGAATTTTTGAACCTCACCCTAAAATCTCGGATTGCATTCGGAAACGCTTTAAATCCTTGGGCAGAGCTCCGCTCTGCCCGCCAAAATTTCGTCCAAAATGATTTGGTTTTGATTGCGGAGCCAGAGAGAGGACTCGAACCTCCGCAATCCCGTTTACAAAACGGGTGCTCTACCAACTGAGCTACTCTGGCAAACAAATACTAATTTACCATACTTTAATTTGATTTTGTAGAAGTAGCTTGTTTGGAGGCTTCGAGAGCGGCTTTGGCGTTAAGAGCGTCGATGGCTTTGAGGGTAGGGAGAATTTCTTTTATTTCGTCAACAGATTTGAAACCATAATAAGCTTTATCGTTTATGAGAATCGCCGGCAATTTTTTATCAACATTGTAAATGCTGATGAGAGTTTGCAGAGCCGAGAGGTCTAAGTTGTAATCAAAAGCATAGACTCTCAGCTCCGGATAATCTTGTCTCAACCTGGTTAAGACATATCCCTCTCTTTGACAATCCGAACAATCACCGTCTTTATTTGAATAGAAATACATTATGAAAAGCCCGCCCGCGCTGGCAGGAGGCAGACCGTTGGTCAAGTTTGACCCGCATCTCTCTTTTATTTTCTGCATCAAAAGAAAATCTTTAATCTGAAGAAGAGAATAGTATTTCTTAAGGTTTATGACTTCGGCATTGTTAGAGCCCCGACTTTCTTCGGTATAGGAAAGTTTGTCGCCTAAGGTGGCCAATTCTTTTGAAAGCAGTCCACTGCTTATTTCTCGGCAGGGAAGTTCAGAGAGCAGGGAAAATTGGGTTTCGGAAGCAGAAATATCTATGGAAATCTGGCTTTCAATGTCTTTTATCTCGTTTATTTTTCTCTGGCTAAAATAGTTGCTGACATAAATAGCCGTCGCAAAAATGACAGCGGTAATGAGAAATGTATACGCGTATTTTTTCCAGGTTATCTCCATTTTGTTTCCTTTGAGAAGACGGTGTTATAAATGGCTCGGCTCATCCAAAACGGAGCGAGTAGAGTGTAGAACATCAGAAAAAACAAACTATCCAGGCCGAATTTATTTTTTTCTTCCGCCAATTTCCTGGAAGTTGCGATTATGACAAGGGTTCCAAAAACAGCAATGATAGCCACAAAAACGATAACGCTGGTATCTACATAAAAAAAGTCAAAATTAAACCCGTTCCATGAAAACCCCACAGTTGAAATTTCTCTTATTTTGTCTGCCAAATCATTTATCCACCCGACCACTCTGAACACAAAAAAGTACATCGTGGAAAGGACAGAGAAGCCGGCCGCCGGCAAAATTACCATTCCCAGATTCCCATACTGGGGCTTGAAAAACATATCCCTATAATCAATGGCATTTTTAAGGAAGCCGTAAACCCAGCGTAAACGCTGTTTGAAAAGAGCCCTGACGCTCGTTGGAACGACCGTATATACGAAAGCGTTGCTTACATTTCCTATCTTCATCCTATTTTTTTGCATTCTTATCCCGATCTCCATATCCTCCGTGTTATAGGCGTGCCTGTAATTGCCTATCTCTCTAAAAACCGACCTCCTGAAAATAGAGAGCGGACCCGGTGTTATATAAATAGCATTCAGGTGATGAAAGACTTTTCTCAAAAAAATTCCAAACATATATTCCGCTTTTTGGATGAGGCCCAAGAGACCTTTCGGTTCAAATACTTTTATGGAGGGGGTGACTGCCATAATTTCTTTGTCTTCAAATTGAGCGACAATCCTCCTCAGAGCTTCGGGGTGGACAAACGAATCTGCATCAAGGCAACCGACTAAATCGGAATTGATAAGCTCCAAAGCATAATTTAAAGCCGTGTATTTGCCGCCATTTTCTTTCCTAAAAAGTTTTATCTGTTTGTTTCTGGAAAATCTTTGAATAACTCTCCAAGTATTATCGGTGCTCCCGTCATCAATTATAAAAATAGAAAGTTTATCTTTGGGATAATTGAGCCTAAGCAGGGAAAAAACAGTTTTAAGAATTGTGGTCTCTTCATTCCAGACAGGCACTATGACAGAAACACTGGGCCACTTACTTGGCACTTTTGGCGCTGAAATTTTATTTTCTCTCTCCCCAAATTCAAAATATGTAATCAGAAAAAACACCTCAACGTAAAGGGCTACAAAAAGAAAAATATACGTGGCGGTTTCTGAAACCAAATGCATTTAGGAATAATAATATATTTTTTAAAATTTAGCGAATTTTTGCTCCGTAAGTATCAGCTGTTTTTTTCTCCAATTCTTTGTGCATAGTGTCAATTTCAGCGCTTGTCAAAGTTTTGTTCAGAGACCTGTAAACTATCCTGTAGGCATAACTTACTTTATCTTTGCCGAATTTTTCTTCATTTTCGTATTTGTCTATGAGCTTCACCTCTTCAACCATATCTTCCCCTGTCACTTCGCGTATCAAATCAAAATAGTTATTCGGTACAAAGTCCTTGTCCACCACAAAAGATATGTCGCGTACCACAGGAGGATATTTGCTCACTTCTTTGTATTTGTAGCCGAGCTTGAGCTGTTTTTTGATTCTTTCATCCTCCGACCAAAGCAAACGAATGTCAGGCAATTCCATACTGATTAAAGCCAATCTTTCAAGTCCAAAACCGAAAGCCCAGCCGGTATAATTTTTTGAATCTACTCCGAGCTTTTCTAAAACACTGCCCTTAACCACACCGCAACCGACTACCTCAATCCATTTGCCCCCAATTTCCACTTCCATCTCAAGTGAGGGGTCCGTGTAAGGGAAAGTGTCTTTGTTTAGTCTGTATTTTACATCCGGCCCGAAGACGGCGATAGCGATATTCCCAAGAGCTTCTTCCAAATCTTTTTGGCCGATTGTTTTTAAATCTTTCGGAGTCAAATACCAGCCGTCTATCTGATGAAAGACATTCATATGATTGCGATCAATCTCGTCTTTGCGATAAACCTTGCCAAAACTAAAACATCCTACCGGTTTGTTTTCTGCTATACGCCTTTTTATTTCTTCTTCCATCAAATAGTAATACCAGCAAACGGTGGTATGGGTGCGTAAAATGTTTTTGTCATCAATATAATACGTGTCAGATTTGCTTCTTGCCGGATGGTCGGCGGGGAAATCAAACAGATCAAAACTTATATCAGCCGGAACTATTTCGGGGGTTTTAATGATGTCCAAATCCTTAAAATACGAGCTTTTTACTATACGGTTTACGATTTCCGCAATAGGGCTGCCTTCAGTGCGGGAAAGATCAGGCATACTCAAATATCGCTTCATACGCAAAGCATCAGCATCTTTGCGCCCTTCCAAATCCTTAATGAGAGCCATCTCTTCGTCTATCGGTATAACGTATTTTTTCATCCCGTTAGAAGTAGGAAATCGTATTACTCCGGCTAGCAATTTCTTACTTAAATCAAATAAAACTAATAATTATCCCGTCTTTCGATTTCCGTGACTTCTAACGGGATTCATCAAAATTAAGTGTAGCAAAACAAATAATAATTTGCTATAATAAGCAGGTAATGCCTAAAGATAAGGTTAAAAAGAAAGACAATTATACTGCCGAATCTATTACCGTTTTGGAGGGTTTAGAGCCGGTACGCCGAAGGCCGGGTATGTATATCGGTACCACGGGCCCCGACGGTTTGCACCATTTGATAACGGAAATTTTTGACAACTCCCGCGATGAAGCTATGGGTGGTTTTGCCAATGATATTGAAGTGGCTCTTTTGCCAGACAATCGAGTCAGAGTGGTGGACAACGGTCGAGGCATTCCCGTAGATATCCACAAACAAACCAAAGTTTCGGCCTTGGAAACGATTATGACGACTCTGCACGCCGGAGGAAAATTTGGTGGGGAAGGCTACAAGATTTCCGGCGGTTTACACGGGGTGGGAGCATCGGTGGTCAACGCTCTTTCGATTTATATGCGAGCCGAAGTGCATAAAGACGGTGGGGTTTATGCCCAGGAATATTCCAAAGGCAAGAAAAAATCAGCTGTCAAAAAAGTGGCATCGAGCAAATTACATGGAACCATCATCACTTTTGAACCGGACGCCGAAATATTTAAGGAAGGAGTAAGTTTTGATTTTGAAAAAGTGGTTCATCATATGCGACAACAATCTTATTTGGTAAAAGGCCTCAAAATTTCTGTTTTGGATCTGAGAGAAATGAGAGTAAAGATTAAAGATACGGAAACCTTCTACCTTAGAGACCTCGGATTGGAAGCCCCGTCTATGACTTTTTATTTTGACGGAGGACTCGTATCGCTCATCAGATTTTATAATCACAATCAAAAACCAATTCACAAAAATATATTTTATGTCGAGAAAATAGCTGAAAATTTTGAGGGAATAGAAGTGGCTTTGCAATATATAGACGACATTTCGGCCCGCATAATGCCTTTCGCTAATAATATCTATAATAGTGAGGGTGGTACTCATATCACCGGTTTCAAAACATCTCTGACCAGAACCTTAAACAACTACGCCAAGAAAAATAATTTGACCAAAAACGGTGATGATGCTTTTACGGGAGATGATGTACTGGAGGGATTGACTGCTGTTATTTCGGTTAAGCTTAAAGAAGTGCAGTTTGAGGGCCAAACCAAAGCCAAATTGGGAAGCGTGGAGGCCAGAGGTATGGTGGAGAGCGTATTTGGCGAAGCTTTTGACGCTTATTTGGAAGAAAATCCGGACGATGCGAGAGCAATCATAAATAAAGTTATCTTGGCCTTACGCGCCCGTAAAGCAGCCAAGGCTGCTAAAGATTCCATATTGAGAAAAGGGGCGCTGGAAGGTATGACTTTGCCGGGCAAGTTGGCTGATTGCCAGAGCAAATCTGCTGAGGAGTCAGAGCTCTTCATTGTGGAGGGAGACTCGGCCGGAGGCACAGCCAAAACGGGACGTGATAGAAAGTTTCAGGCCATATTGCCTTTGCGTGGCAAGATTTTGAATATTGAAAGGGCGCGACTGGACCGTATGCTCGGCTCGGAACAAATCAAAAACTTGGTGGTCGCTCTCGGCACGGCCATAGGCGACACCTTTGATATAAGCAAACTCCGTTACCACAAAATAATTATAGCTACCGATGCCGATGTGGACGGCGCGCACATAAGGACGCTCATCCTTACGTTGCTTTACAGATATTTCAGACCGCTTATTGATGGGGGATTTATTTACATCGCCCAACCGCCACTTTATAAAATAAAGAAAGGCAAAGAAATACACTACGCTTACAGTGACGATGAAAAAGCCAGAATTATAGGCAAGGATTCTGAAGTTGAGGAGATTGAGAGTGGTGAAAATCTAGAAAATAAAGAAGAAGGGGAAGAATCAGCCAACAAAAAATCCAAAACTTCCGTCCAGCGTTACAAAGGCTTGGGAGAAATGAACGCCGAAGAACTTTGGGAAACCACTATGGATCCGAAGCGTCGCATCTTAAAACAAATCACCGTTGACGAAGCCGGCGAAGCCGACCGCATCTTTGACGTCCTCATGGGCACCGACGTCCCCGCCCGCAAATCCTTCATCCAAAGTAACGCCAAATTGGCTACTATTGACATTTAATTATCAAAAAAATTATGGGAGAAAAATTCGGACCATGTTTAGAAAAAAATTGCTCAGTTTGTTGTAATCCTGTAAAAATTGCTAGATTTTTACCAGAAGAAGAAATTCCAAAAGGCACAGATGGAAATAATTTGTGGCAAAAAAGGAAAGAATTGCTCATGCCAGATAATAAACCTGGAGAAATAAAATTAGAAACCTACGATTGCAAAAATTTTAATCATGAAAATGGATTGTGCAGAGATTATGAAAATAGACCAGATATTTGTCGGGGGAGCGGGTGTGTTGACCCAAACATAAAGGAGTCAGAAGAGGAGCAGTTTAAAAAACTAAGCGAACAAAAATTCATAAAGATAACATAACAAAATTTGGCATGAAAAAGAAAATAAAGGTAGGCATTCTCTTTGGTGGCAAATCAGCTGAACATGAAGTATCTTTACAGTCGGCAAAAAACGTGGCCGATGCCATTGATAAAAATAAATACGACGTTGCTCTCATAGGGATAGACAAAAACGGCAAATGGCTACTCCCAAATAAATCTCAATTTTTGCTTAATGCAAACAATCCGAAACTGATTAAATTAAACAAAGCAAGCGAACAAAGCGTTGCTCTCGTGCCACAAAGCGAGGGTGAATTAACTAATCTTTCAAACCAAACTTCAAATTCTTCTGTAGATGTTGTTTTTCCAATATTGCACGGTCCTTTTGGTGAAGACGGCACAGTTCAAGGTCTATTAAAATTAGCGGGGGTTCCATTTGTTGGGGCGAGTGTTCTTGGTTCTGCAATTGGAATGGATAAAGATGTAATGAAAAGATTATTAAGGGACGCGGGCATTCCCGTTGCTGATTTTCTTGCTTTCAGACAAAGAGATAAGATCAATTTTGAAGAAATAACAAAAAAACTTGGGCTTCCGTTTTTTGTTAAACCCGCAAATCTTGGTTCTTCAGTGGGAATTAATAAAGTCAAAAATAAAAAAGGTTTTTCAAAAGCCATAAAAGAAGCTTTTCGATATGATACAAAAATTATTATTGAAGAATTCATCGACGGTAGAGAGCTTGAATGTTCTGTGCTGGGTAATCAAAACCCAATTGCTTCTGCCGTTGGGGAAGTTATACCTCATCACGAATTTTATTCTTATGATGCAAAATATATAGATGAAAATGGTGCCACTCTTGAAATACCGGCCAAAATATCTTCAGGGGCAGTTAAGAGTATTCAAAAATTAGCGGTAAAAACGTTTAAGATACTCTCCTGCGAAGGATTGGGTAGAGTAGATTTCTTTCTGAGAAAGAACGGTCAAATAATTGTAAATGAAATCAATACAATTCCTGGATTTACTAAAATCAGTATGTATCCTCGCCTTTGGGGAGCCAGTGGTATCTCCTACAAAAATCTCATAGATCGTTTAATTGTTCTTGCCATAGAACGTTTTAAACAAGAACAAAAACTCAAAACATCTCACTAGAGTTTATCTTTTATCCTTGATTTGTTTTTGGAGGAGTTCGAGAAGTTTTTAAGCACTCACACACATAGGAACGTTCATAACTGATTGAAGTTTTTCTTTTTTGTTGAATTTCAGAGAAGCATTTAGAATTTCAACCCCGAGTACTTTACCGTTTTTATCCAAATCAGCATTCACCAAATTAGCAAGTCTGGCTGTTCTTTTTACAACCCCCTTTTTTATCCTTATGTATACAGCGTCTGCTGTTTTGTCGTATTCAATTTTCATATATAGTAAGCCGTTATTACAACGAAATCATTACCTTTTATTTTATAGACTACCTCTAATGACTTTCTGCCAAAATGTTTCGTTACCACCATCATACCATACTCGCTAGCTTTTTTACTATCTGGATTTTTTATTGTTTTTCTCACATCAACAACAGATATTTTTCTTTCATCAATCCTGTATTTTGAATGATTAGTGAAAACTATGTTCATTTTTCTAGATATTTTTCTAAAAATAAATCCCTGTCTATATGAGCCCAACCAACAGGTCTGGTCTCATCTTTGAAATGCTCAATTTTTTCTTTTTCGCTAATCAAACCTTCATAAGTAAAACCTGCTTTCCCCAAAAGTCCCGGATTTTTTGCCGCTATCCAAGAAGTAGCTTGAATTTCTTTTATTCTTTCATCATCTTGTACCTGTTTAGCCAGTTCTTTTAATCCTTCTCTAAAAGCTTTTAGGATTTCTCCAAGACTTAAATCCTCTCCGTGACCAACATGGATCATTGCAGTACCATTTTCCAAGTCAACATTGTAGTACATAAGTTCACTGAGTTTTATATTACCTGAGCGTTGTATCACATTTTCCCTATGTGCTTTTTGGAAAATTTCCGGATGCTTTATTTTCTCATCAATAAGATCTTTAATCAGTATAAAAGATGAATCCACAAATTCCTCCTCATTTTTTGAACCCAAACCAGTATTTATATTATCAATAATTGGTTCTGATGGTATCCCAATGATGTCTGCAGCTGACATAATTTCTTTATATAATCTTTCCAGTTTCTCTGGATTTCTGTCAACAAAAATTTCCTCAAGTATTTACGGGCTTCTTTATATTTTTCAGCATTAGCTTCAATTTGAGGTTGTTCTTCAGGGGTTGGAGCTGTAAATTGTTCTAATCCTTCCATTGTGTTTTACTTTTTCTCTTTAATTTGTCGATCCTTGTTCTGGTCTTTCGTAAATAAATTTTACTTTGTGAAAATCCTGTTCATATTTTTTATCACTGACTTTTCTGACACCAGATAATTTTTCCGTTGCTCGTATAGAAGCAGTATTTTCGAGATCCACAGTTATCGTAATAAATGGGAGGTTGAGTTCATCTATAAGACGCTGTTTAAATTTAGCAGCAAGTCCCTGGCCTCTGTATTTTTGGTCCACGACTGTATGGGTCATATTTTTTTCGTTTACCGTATCATAAACCCCAACAATTCCTATTTTTTCATCATTATTACCATAAACAGTAAAATACCTTTGATTCATACAATTTTCCTGTCCAAGAGCAAGCCAACCATCTTCACCATCAAGTTCTTTAAAATATTGTTGGTCAAAATCACCCAGATACTGAATTTTGATTGGTTCTTGTTCGGATACTGGAGATTGTTCCATCGTAAATCTATTTTATTTCTTCTCCTTGATTTGTTTTTGGAGAAGTTCCAAAAATTTTTGAGGAGAAAGGGAGCCGAGTTTCTGGCCTTCGCCATCCGCACCACGAGCTTCTACCGTCACTTCTTTTGAGGCGACTTCTTTATCGCCCAGCACTATCCAGTAAGGAATCCTTTCATTTTTGGCAGCGCGGACTTTTTTGCCGAGGTTTTCATCTTCCAAATCAACTTCGACACGAATATCGTTTTCTTTGAGCATCTCATAAACTTCTTTGGCATATTCATTGTGCGATTCTCTCACGGGTATAACTTTGACTTGCACAGGCGAGAGCCAGAGAGGGAAGTTGCCTGCGTAGTGTTCTATGAGGAACGCCATCGTCCTTTCCAAACAGCCGATTGAAGAGCGATGAACGACAATAGGCCTTTCCGGTTTTCCTTCTTTGTTAGTGAAAGACAGATCGAAGCGCTCCGGCATAACGAAATCATACTGGACGGTAAAGGCTGTCTCTTCATTATCCGAAGCTCTTTTGACTTGGATATCGATCTTGGGACCATAAAATGCGGCCTCGTTGGTAGCTTCATAAAAGGGCGCCTTCACTTCAGTCAAAACTTCACGCAAAACGTTTTCGGCATAATCCCATGATGCATCGTCTTTATAATATTTTTTGGTGTCCGAGCGATCGCCGAGAGATAGACGATAACGATAATCAACACCCTTAGTTATACCAAGAGCATTATTTATAAAATCAATCAATTCAAGAACTTCCTTTATAACTTGTTTGGCTTCTCCTTTGGCGGTAATAATATGAGCGTCTGCCAGACAAAACATTCTGACGCGAGTCAATCCTGACAACTCGCCGCTTTTTTCGTAGCGATATTGGTGAGCAATTTCGCCGATGCGGTAAGGCAGATCGCGATAGCTGTGCGGCTCTGATTTGTAAAACATAAAATGATGAGGGCAGGTCATTGGGCGAAGAATCAATTCTTCCTCGTCAATTTTCATAACCGGATACATCGTGTCTTTGTAGTAAGGATAGTGGCCTGATTTTTTGTAAAGATCAACTTTTGCCAAATCAGGAGTAATGACGTGGTGATAGCCGCGTTTTAATTCTTCATCGGTGGTAAATCTTTCCAATATCCTTTTGATAGTGGCCCCCTTCGGTCCAAACGTTGGCAGACCTTTGCCCACCAAGTCTGAAAATACGAAAAGGCCAAGGTCTTTGCCAATAACTCTATGATCTCTCTTTTTAGCTTCTTCTTGATTTTTTAAATACTCGAGAAGCTCCTCTTTTGATTCAAAAGCCAGACCGTAAATGCGGGTGAGCATTTTGTTTTTTTCGTCACCACGCCAATAAGCGCCGGCGATATGAGTGAGTTTAAAAGCGTTGGGATCAATTTCTTTGGTGGAAGAGACATGCGGACCGGCGCAAAGATTATCAAACTCACTAGATTTATAAAAACTTACTTTGGACTCACCGCTTTCTTTCAAATCTTTTATTAGCTCAGTTTTGTATGGGTCATTTTTGTAAAGTTTAAGCGCTTCATCAAAATCCATATCATGCTGTTCAAATTTTATATTTTCTTTTATGAGTTCGCGCATTCTCTTTTCCAGTTTTGGCAAAATTTCAGGAGTTAAAGCTGTCGGCAAACCCTCCTTCGCTGAAGCTTCGGCGGGTAAATCATAGTCTTGATAAAAACCGTTTTCAATCGTTGGGCCAACACCCAAACCGACATTCGGATACAATTCTTGCACCGCCATACTCATAAGATGTGAGAGCGAGTGTCTTATCTTTTCAATTTTTTCCTCTGCTTTTGCCATACATTTATATTATAACTTTTTGGCTTTTTCGGCAATGAGAGTTTTTTCGCCGTTGCGGAGAGAGACACGGGCTTTGACAGCAATACACTCATCAGGAACAAAAATACTTGAAAATTCTTGCAGGGTGCGGGGAAAAACGACCATTTCAATTTCATCAGTCAAATCCACAAATTTTATAAAATACATTTTGTCGCCGTTTTTAGTTAAAATATCACGTATACTTTCTATAAGACCACCTGCGACAACCAAATCATTTTCTTTTGATTTTTCTTTTATGTTTTTTATGGTGTTTTTTTGATTGGCCAATTTTTCCTTAAATTGCTCCAGAGGATGTCCCGAAACATAAAGTCCCAGGAGTTCTTTCTCCCAAGCAAGCCTTTCTTTGGGAGTAATGGGGTCGGACGGAGCCAGATGAATAGGCGAATATTCACCCGAAGCGGAAAGGGAATTAAAAAGTGAGTCTTGCTCCTTGTTGCTGGCAGTTTCTTTGTTGTATTCCAAAAGGTTGTCCATATTTGCGAGGAGAGAACCGCGTTCGCCAAAAGCGTCCATCGCTCCGCTTTTTATAAGCGCCTCCAAAGATTTTTTGTTCAGATTTCTGTCCTGAATTCTTGTCAAAAAATCTTCAAGCGATTTAAACTTGCCCCCGTTTTTTCTCTCCGTTGTTATAAGGTGAGCGATTCCTTCACCAAAGTTTTTTATAGTGGTAAGCCCGAACCTGATTACTTCTTTATTTGGAATTTGTAATTTGTCATTTAAAATTTCATGTTTTACTAAAGTAAATTCGGAATAACTTTCATTTATATCGGGGGGTAAAATTTCAATTCCCATTCTTTTGCACTCGGCTATGGATTGCGCCACTTTTTCTGTATCGCCAGACTCGGCCGAAAGTACCGCTCTCATATATTCTCCGGGGAAGTTGGCTTTGAGGTAAGCGGTTTGATAAGCCACACGACCGTAAGAGACGGAGTGGGCTTTGTTGAAACCGTAAGAAGCAAACGGCTCTATCCATCCCCAAATTTGTTTGGCTTTTTTCTCGCTCCATTTGGAATGCTCCATACAGCCGTTTATGAATTTTTCTCTCTGTTTTTCCATTTCCTCCGGAATCTTTTTGCCGACAGCTTTGCGGAATTTGTCCACTTCACCCCAAGTATAACCAGCCAGTTTATTTGCCATCATAAGAAGGTCGTCTTGATAGACCAAAATGCCGTGAGTTTTTTTGAGTATCGGTTCAAGAGCGGGGTCAAGATAAGTTATTTTTGACGGGTCGTGTTTGCGCTCGATATAGTCGGGAATAAATTGCATAGGTCCCGGTCGATAGAGAGCCACCATGGCGTTTATGTCATGAATTGAAGTGGGTTTGAGCTCCACCAAAAATCTCGTCATACCGTCGCCGTTAAGCTGGAATAGGTCTTCAGTTTCTCCGCGAGCGAGCATTTCAAAAGTTTTTTTATCATCAATCGGCATTTTATCCAAATCTATTTCTATACCTTTTATTTTTTTGATAAGGTCAATGGTTGCGGCAATTATAGAAAGATTTTTGAGCCCCAAAAAATCAAACTTGAGCAAACCAGCTCCGTTTTCGTCTACACTGTACATATCATATTGGGTAATTATTTTTCCTTCGCCTTTGGGGTCGTATTGAAGGGGAGTAAAATCGGTTAAATCAGTGGGGGCTATGACCACTCCAGCCGCGTGCACTCCGATGTGGCGCGCGCAACCTTCTATTTTTTTTGCCATATCAATAATTCTTTTTGTGTCTGGATCTTTTTTGTAAAGCTCCACAAGGTCCGGCACTTCCAACATCGCCTTTTCTATCGTCATAGGAAATCCCTGCGAACCCATAGGTATAAGTTTGGCAATTTTATCTCCTACGGTATAAGCGAAGCCGAGAGCTCGCGCTGTGTCGCGTACGGACCCGCGAGCCATCATTGTGCCGAATGTCCCTATCTGAGCAACCTTATCCGTCCCGTATTTCTGCTTCACGTATTCCACCATCTCGTCACGCCTGTCGTCAGCAAAATCCATATCAATATCAGGCGCGCTGGGCCTATCAGGATTCAAAAATCTTTCAAAAGGTATTTCGTACTCAAGAGGATTGATATTGGTAATATGAGCCGCATAGGTAGCGAGAGAGCCGGAAACCGAGCCCCTAATGTTGGTCAAAATACCGTGTTCGTGAGCATAGTTCATAAGGTCAGCCACTACCAAAAAATACGGCGAGTATCCTTTTGTTTTTATAACACCGAGTTCGTATTCCAATCTATCAATCACCTCTTTACTTTCAAGAAGCCCGCGCTCTTTGAGTCCCTCATAAGCAAGATCGTGTAGTTCATCATCATAACTTTTGCCAGATTCCATTTTGATGTCGGGGAAAGCCCATTTGCCTAGAGGAAGTTCCAGATTGCAGAGAGCCGTGATTTTGTGATTGTTGAAAATAGCTTCGGGTATATCGGCAAATCTTTCTCTTATTTCCTCATCGGAAAGGAAAGAAAAATTTTCATCTTCGTTGTCCCAAGCTCCTCTTTCCGCGTTGCTTGACGGAGCTCCCTGGCTCACGGCCATTAAGGTATCTTTGGCTTCGCGATCTTCGGGTGCTATGTAATATACATCGTGGCTTGCGACCACACCGACTGAATTTTCTTTTGCAAAATCAGCCAGAACACTCATATGCTCGTTGTGGCCGTTGAGTTCGGGGTGTTTGGTTATTTCAATATAAAAATCTCCACCATCATTATTTGAAAAAATCTTTTTGTATTTTTGAACCAACTCTTTTGCCTGTTCAACATTTTTATTTCGCAGAGCAGTAGAAATATCTCCGCTCCAAGAAGAGGAGATGCAAATGAGACCTTCTTTATATTTTTCTAAAATCTCAAAATCAATTCGGGGCTTGTAATAAAATCCTTCAAGATAAGAAGCTGTGACCAGTTTCAAAAGATTTTTATAACCCTTTTCGTTTTTGCAAAGCAACACTAGCCTAAACCTGTCTTTGTCTATTCCTGCTTGCTTATCAAATCTTGCCCTGCCCGCTAAATATGCATCAACTCCTATGATTGGTTTTATTCCCGCCTTCTGGCACTCCTTATAAAACTCAATCGCTCCGTACATATTGCCATTATCAGTCAGCGCCGACGCCTCCATCCCGTCCTTTTTTGCCGCCTCCACCAACTCCGGCAACTTTGGCAAGGCCTGAAGTAAACTGTAATGGCTATGCGTATGTAGGTGAGTGAATTTCATAAAATAAATACTAGCACAAATTTATTATCTGAATTGGATATCCACACTAAACTTGTCATCCCCAAAAACACTGGTATATTTAATGTGGAGCTTTACCACCAGAGAAAAAGTGGATCGTCGCTGAAAGAGAGGGTAATTATGAGTGTAACAATCAACGTAGAGGGCTTTGCCTACTAGCTCGCCCAGGGCTTTGCTGGTGAGAGAGGCATTCTGATCATCTGTTTTTTGGTGGTCATACCCTCGGGGCTTCTTCGGAAGCCCTATTTTTTTATTTATTTTTTTCTAACCTCCCTAACCCTCCTTACCTTAAGGAGGGAACCGCGCAACATACTTATTAAACAATTAAACTCTAGATGGCAGTCATCTCTCCCTTAAAGTAAGGGAGAGGAAGGGAGAAGGTTATAATAAGGGAGTATAATACAAAATATGAAATACATCATCGGCATAGACGAAGCGGGGAGGGGGCCACTGGCGGGACCGATTACGCTATCGGCATTTGTCGCGTCGGAAAATTTGAGAAATAAATTAATAAAAATACTTGGAAATAAAATAAAAGACTCCAAACAATTTTCTCCCGCCAAAAGATATGCGATATATCGTAAACTTTTGAGACTAAGAAAAGAAGGAAAATTATTTTTTTCCGTCGCGCATGTTTCAAATAAAATAATAGACAAAAGGGGGATAAGCTACGCTACAAACCTGGCAATAAAAAGAGCGCTCGTCAATACTAAACGCTCAGCGTCTAATACCCGCCCGCCTCGACGGCGCGTCGGGCAGGTAGATTTTTTTGAAAAAAATTGTGCAGTAAGACTTGATGGATTGCTTAAGGCGCCGGAGGAATACAAAAATCAGAAAACAATTATTGGCGGAGATGGCAAAGATGTCTTTATTGCCTGCGCTTCAATTGTCGCCAAAGTCCGCAGAGACCGTCTGATGTGCCGTCTGAGCTCAAAATACCCTCACTATGCCCTTGAAATTCATAAGGGGTATGGTACAAAGCTCCACTACTCCCTCCTCCGCAAACACGGCCTTTCCGATATTCATCGCAAATCATTTCTTCGCCCCCTCTTAAAATAAGAGGGGGTTGGGGGTGTTATTGCCTTATTTTTTAAAATATATTAAGATAAAACCATGGTAGTCAGGATGAGACATAACAGAAGCCAAACGGGCAATACAAGGAGCCATCATGCGATAGTGGCCCCGGTTTTGATTTTGTGCAAAGAATGCGGAAGCCCAAAGGGAGCTCACACAGTTTGCACCGTCTGCGGAAAGTACAAAGGTAGACAGGTTATTGATGTCCATTCCAAAATTGCCAAGAAAGAGAAACGAGCCAAAGAAAAGGCAAAGGCGATGGGGAAATAGTGGTTAGCAGTAAGCAGTAAGTAGTCAGGTCTTAAACAATTTTATTGTTTTGTTGATTTTTTTCCTGTATACTAACTACTGTCTACTAACTACTAGTGAAAATGGCAAACAGGCACCTTGCAAGATCAACAGTACTTCAAACTCTTTACGAGTGGGATTTTAGCGGTCAAAAATTAAGCCCCGACGAAATACTCAGGAGAGATGCGAGCGAATTTGCTCCCGGCGCTCAAGATGAGCATTTTATGAAAAACCTCCTGAATGGAGTCATCTCCAAACAAAAAGACCTCGATGAGGTCATAACCTCCGCCGCTCCCGAATGGCCAATTGATAAAATAAGCGTGATGGATAGGAATATTCTGCGCCTCGGCCTTTACGAACTTTTGTTTGCCGACAGAAGTCAGGTGCCCCCCAAAGTTGCCATAAACGAAGCCATTGAACTCGCCAAAAAATTTGGAGGGGAAACAAGTGGCAAGTTTATAAACGGCGTATTGGGCGCTGTCTATAAAGAAATGGGTGAACCCGGCAAAGACGAGAAAAGCGCCTCTCAAAAACCAGCAACAAAAGAAACTCTCGTGGGTGCTGTCGTCTACGCCAGCCACAAGGGCGAGATTTATGTTGCCTTGGTCCACGATGTTTTCGGTCATTGGACTTTGACTAAAGGCAAGTTGACCACCGGGGAAAAAGAAGAATCGGGAATCGTCAGGGAGGCCAAAGAAGAGCTCGGTCTTAAAGTAAAAGTGAAAGAACAGCTTGGCGAAAATACCTACGAAACTTTCCACCCAGAAAAAGGCAAACTCATAAAACGAGTCATTTATTTTCTGGCTGAGGCCCCGTTTGAGGAATTGACTCTTGAAAATAAAAAAGAGAAGGGCGGGCTGGATGATGTGAGGTGGTTTAAGCTTCAGGAAATACTTGACTTAAACTTTTATGATGATACTTTGCCCATAGTGACAAAAGCCATCAATCTATTAGTAAAAAACTAAAAAGAAAGAAATGAAAGAAAAAGATTTCGGCGGTTTTGAACAGTCAATTGGCTCTGATTTTAAAAATAAAGAATTACTCAGACAGGCGTTTACTCACCGCTCTTTTTTGAATGAAAATAAAAAATTGAAGGGCGGGCATAACGAGCGGCTTGAATTTTTGGGAGACGCCGTGCTTGAGCTTGTCATCACCCATTATCTTTACAATGAATACCCCGATAAAACAGAAGGCGACCTGACCTCAATCCGGAGCGCCTTGGTCAACGCCACCACCTGCGCCGAGGTGGCCAAAAAACTGGATGTCAATGATTATCTGCTCCTTTCCAAAGGTGAATCAAAAGATGTGGGGAGGGCTCGCCAATATATTTTGGCTAACGCATTGGAAGCTATAATAGGAGCGATTTATATTGATTCGGGATACGAAAAAGCAAAAGATTTTATACTGGAGCACATCGCGCCGATGACAAACAAAATCGTCGAAGAAGAACTTTGGGTTGACGCCAAAAGCAAATTTCAAGAAAAAGCTCAGGATGTAATCGGCGTCACACCATCGTACAAAACAGTGAAAGAAGTGGGGCCCGATCATGATAAAAAATTTGTGGTTGCTGTTTTTGTCAGTGATGAAATGATCGCCGAAGGCGAGGGGGATTCCAAACAGGACGCCGAACAGTCGGCGGCTCGTGAGGCTCTCAAAGAAAAAGGGTGGGATTAACTAGATAGACTTTCTTGGGGTCTTTGTTATAGTCGTATTGATATTGTTTTTTAATTAGCACACAAAAGGGGGCCCTATGAACAAATGGGAGATCGTAAAACGACTCAGTGATATGCATAAAGAGCATTCTACTATCCCTGAGATTTTATGTTCTGCAGATTCCAAGGATTTTGATCTAAACTATCCAGGTGTCGCAGAATTTCCACTAATTCAAGGATATCTTCTCCAAGTATGTGATGAGAGAAAGGAGGGTTGGGCCAATAGTGAACCAATAATCTTCGAGGAAACCTAGAGGGGGGCGTCATATGCGCCCCCGATTTTTTATAAAAATTACTGTTTGCGATGGGGGTGTGATAAAATAATTCCATGTTAAAAACGTTGGAAGTGTCGGGGTTTAAGAGTTTTGCCAAAAAAACCGAACTTCATTTCAAATCGCCCATAACGGCAATAGTCGGACCAAACGGAAGCGGCAAAAGCAATGTGGCCGAGGCCTTTAGGTTTTGCCTCGGAGAACAATCAATGAAATCAATGCGCGGGAAGCGCGGAGAAGATTTGATATGGAATGGCTCAAGCGAAGTGGGCCGTTCAAACAGAGCGGGAGTTAAGCTTGTCTTTGATAATTCAAAAAATATTTTTTCTGTAAATGATAAAAATCTGGATTTTGAAGAGCTTATTATAGAAAGAATCGTCAATAGGGACGGAAGCAACGAATATTATTTGAACGGCTCGCTTGTGCGACTTAAAGATATTATAGAACTTTTGTCGCAAGCTCACATAGGAGCTTCGGGGCATCATATAATTTCTCAGGGAGAGGCCGACAGGATACTTAGCGCCAATATGAAAGAGAGAAAAGAAATGATAGAGGACGCCTTGGGACTTAAAATTTATCAATATAAGAGAGAAGAAAGCGAGAGAAAGCTTTTAAAAACGGAAGAAAATATAAAACAAGTGGAATCTCTCCGAAGAGAAATCGCACCTCACATAAAATTTTTAAAAAAACAGGTTGAAAAAGTTGAAAAAGCTGAGGAGCTGAGACTGAAACTAACCAAATTTTACAGAGAGTATTTAAAAAGAGAGCAGGTTTATTTGGAGAGTCAAAAAGAACTTCTGAATAAAGAAAAGAAACCCGTTTTGGAAAAACTTGAGGTGCTGGAAAAAGAAATGGAGGAGGCCAAGCGGATTTTGAGCGCTTCTGCTGAAAAAGATAAAAAAAGCGAAGGACTTATAGAGACAGAAAATCAAATAAAGAGAGAGCGAGAAGAAAAAGACCGGCTCTCAAGAGAAATAGGAAAAATTGAGGGGGAAATAAATGCCAACGAGAGAAATATTGAGAAAATAAGGAATGAACAGAAATCCGACGAGAGCAAAACTGTTCTTTTGAAAGAAGTGGAGGACTTGGAAAAAGAAATTTCAGGGTTTTCTGAAGTGGCAAAAATTATTGAGAGAATAAGAAACTTCATTTTGGGACATAAAAGCAATACAAATACTAAAAATATTGATGAACTTATTGCCTTAAACCAAAAATTATGGAACGATAAAAAAGAGGTGGAGGAAAAAATAAAAAAAGCAGAACTGAATCTGGTCGAACTTGATGAAAAATATAAAAAAATAAGAGTTTCCATAGAAAAAGAAAAAGACTCGAGCAGAGAAGCTGAAAAAAATATTTTTAGAATTTCGTCGGAGCAGAGCCAGTTTAGGAATAAAATGGAGCTTTTGAAAGAGAGGGGGCATCGGCTCAATATTGAAGAAAATGATTGGAAGAGAGAAATTCAGGAAGGCGGGGCTTTGCTTGGCACGGCTATCTTGGGGTTTGAAAATGATGTTTTGAAAGACGAGACAGATACTATCTCATCCCCCAACCCCTTCCCCTTGCAAGGGGGAAGGGGCGAAGAGGATGGAAATAATTATTTCGAACCTCGAGAAAAACAAGACGAAAGAAGGCGAGAGCTCGAAAAAATGAAAATAAGATTGGAGGAACTCGGCGGAGCAGGTGGCGCGGAGATGATGAAAGAATATAGAGAAACATCGGAGCGAGATGCGTTTTTGCAAAAAGAGCTGGAAGATTTAAAAAAGTCGGCCGAGTCGCTAGAGACGCTTATAAAAGATTTGCTTGAGAGATTGGATGCGGAGTTTAAACAAGGTATAGAAAAAATAAATAAAGCTTTTCACGAATATTTCTCGCTTATGTTTGGGGGCGGGGAGGCAAAACTAGAGGTTGTGAAAGAAAAAATTAAAAAAAGAAAGGATTCGGTAGATTTGGACGAAGCAAGTGAAATTATTCGGCCGAGTTCTGATTTAATAACAGATATTTCAGAAGAAGAACAAGAAAAACCGGAAGATGGTATAGAAATTTCAGTATCATTACCGCGAAAAAAAACAAAGGGTTTGGATATGCTTTCGGGAGGGGAAAGAGCTCTCACTTCTATAGCCCTTCTTTTTGCCGTCTCTCAAGTCAACCCGCCTCCTTTTATAATTTTGGACGAGACTGACGCCGCTCTTGACGAAGCCAATTCAAAAAAGTACGGCGATATGATTGAATCGCTTTCTAAAGTCTCTCAGCTCATTCTCATCACCCACAATCGCGAAACTATGTCTCGCGCCGGCGTCATCTACGGCGTCACCATGGGCCGTGACGGTATCTCAAGATTATTATCAATAGCATTCGATGAGGCGATAGCAGTAGCGAAATAAAATAGCCACGGTTTCTTAGGCCGTGGCACTTGTCGAGTCGCATGGCTAATGACAGGGGATCCTCTTCAGCGACACATGCAATCGTCGCACTGTCCCAGCTCAGGACTTGGCTTCGCTTGGAATCCGCAATCAAATCGGGGAGTCCAGCTTATATACAATTTACCACCACAGAAACTGTTGTCAAACCGTGGGTAAAGATAATACCTCCTATTTTCTCTATCGCCTTCAACAAAACGGTTGCGGTTGCAAAATAAAATTTAATATATACCTTATTCGTCCCACTTCGCTACCCCCTCCGCATAAGGCTACGGCGAGTCAAAGAAAGCTACGAGGGATAAATACGAAAGGTTCCATAAGATTTAACATTTCAAATAGTCGTCAAAATGAAAGGGCGGAGAATTTTTAGTTCTCCGCCCGGTTGGATTAACCACGACAAATGTACGAGAGACTATACTTCAGCTTTCGCACGATATGCCATGAATTGCATATGGCACATTCAAATCTCCACCAACCCACATCAAGACTGCCCAATATCTTGTAAGATTGCACTCGCCCAAATCTGTACTTCATGGGGCAACTGCCTTTTTCTTTCCTTTTTGCGTTTATCACTCTGCCCTCCCAAGATGATTCCAAAAATATTCTAACCTAAACCAACTTAAAATCAAGAGTTTTGTGGTCGAGGTCGGCGGAGGCGAGACGGACGCGGACGGTGTCGCCGAGGGAGAATTTTTTGCGAGTGTTTTGACCAACAATGCAATAATTTTTTTGGTCAAGTTTGTAATAGTCGTCGCCCAAGTCTTTAATGCGCACTAACCCCTCCACTTTGGTCTCGGGATTTTCCACATACATACCCCATTCGGTCACACCGGAAATGACAACGTCAAACTCCTCTCCGATTTTATTTTGCATAAATTCAACTTGTTTGTATTTGATGCTATCGCGCTCAGCTTCCTGCACGATTATTTCTTTTTCACTGGCCTCATCCGCAATTTTTGATAGTTTAGCAAAATCGTTCTTACTAAATTTTTCTCCCGACGTTTCAGTCGGGATTCCGATCCTAAGGCATCGGGACAAAATACGATGCACCATGAGGTCAGGGTATCGGCGAATAGGAGAAGTGAAGTGAGTATAATATTCAAAAGCTAGACCGAAATGGCCGATATTTTTTGTTGAATATTCGGCTTTAGCCATAGAGCGGATGGCAGCGGTTTTAATTAAAGACTCGGAAGCGTGGCCTTCAATTTGTTTGAGCAAAATATTTATGTCTTTGGCAGAGACTTCGCCATTTTTGATTGGCAAATCGTGCCCCAGAGCCCTCACAAAAATAGCCAGCTCTTCAATTCTGTCCATTTTCGGTAAAGCGTGTACTCTGAATATGCCAATATCTGCCATTTTGCTTGCCCCGCGAAGCTTTCGCGAAGTGGGGTCACTTATAAACTTGGCCACTTCTCTGTTTGCCAGAAGCATCCATTCTTCAATCATTTTCATCGTGTCTAATCGCTCTTTTTTGTAAATTTTTATGGGTTTGCCCGTGCTATCCAATTCAAATTTGACTTCGTCAGTTTCAAATTCAATGGCGCCATTCTTTTTATTTTCTTCTCTGTATATTTTGGCGATGAGGTTAAGGTTTTGGAGAGCACTCTTAAGAACCTCATCCCCAGCCCTTCCCCTAGAAGCAGGGGAAGGGAGAGGAACATTGGGATTATCACTATGTGGGGTATGTTTCCCCTCTCCTGCATCTAGGAGAGGGGTAAGGGGTGAGGTTAATAATTCTTGCGCCTCTTCGTAACTAAATCTTTTATTTGAATTAATTATCGTCTTTCCAAACCATCTGTCCAAAATTTTGCCTGTATTTTTTTCAATATCAAAAACGGCGGCGAAAGCGAAGCGGTCAATGTTGGGCATAAGGGAACAGAGGCCGTTTGATAAAACTTCAGGAAGCATAGGGATGGTGCGATCAACGAGATAAGTTGAGAAGCTTCTTTTTTCTGCTTCGCGATCAAGAGCCGTCCCTGGTTTAACGAAGTGAGAAACATCGGCAATATGAACGCCCACTCTGATTTTTCCATTATTTAAATCCTCATACGAAAGTGCGTCGTCAAAATCTTTGGCATCTGCTGGATCTATTGTGAAAGTGGTAATGTTTCTAAAATCTCGTCTGTCTCCCATGTCAAGGTTCAACCTTGACACTTTTTCCGCTTCTTCTTCCACATTTTTAGGAAAATTATATTCAATGCCTTTATCCAAAAGTATGGATTGCATTTCTGTTTCGTGCTCTCCTTTTTTGCCTATAATTTTCAAAATTTTGCCCTTCGGATTTAAGTTTGGGTTAGTCCACTCTTTTATTTCCACCAAAACTTTAGTGCCAGCCTCCATTTGCCCAATGTCCAACTTTGGGCCAGATGATATAATGTCCACACTTCTGTAAAATTTGAAATCATCCGGCACGAATTTATTTTTTTCAAAAGTTCCGACAAACTGTGTTTTATTTCTTTTTATTATTTTTGTTATTTTGCCCTTCTTTCTATCTCTGTCTTTACCGATTATTTCTACCTCTACTTCATCCTTATCAAGAGCGCAATTTAAATTTTCTTCAAAAACAATTATGTCATCCTCCCGGTCGGGAATTACTACAAAACCCATAGGTTTAGCCGTAATTTTGATAGTACCTATTAACTTTTTGCTCTCCCCGTCCGCGCGGGCAGGTTTCTTTTTTCTCATATTTGTTTTATACTAACATAGTTTTACAAATTAACTAAAAATTATGTTTTCAATAAAAGAATCACTAAAATACGGATGGAATAAAGCAAAAGAGCATGTAGAGTTGATATTGTTTACTACACTTCTTTTGTTAGCTGTTGGATTTTTTACAAAGGCATCTCTGTTAGGGCTTATTATTACTATCTTTATCATTATAGTAAGAATTGGCTATACCAAAATATTCTTGAGAATTTATGATGGAGAGACTCCGAAGTTCGTGGATATTTTCCAAGAATACAAAATTTTTTGGAGATATTTGGGCACTTCTGTCTTGACTTGTTTGGTGGTAGTAGGCGGCTTTATACTTCTCATTATCCCGGGAATTTATTGGGCCATTAGATTTTCATTTTCACCCATAATCGTAGTCGATACAAAAATGGGCCCAGTAGTTTCTATGAAAGAAAGCTATGCTATCACTAAGGGGCAATTTTGGAAGATTTTTGGATTTTGGATAATTGTAGGATTGCTTAATTTATTGGGCTTCATCTTTCTTGGGATTGGGCTTCTCGTTACTGTCCCCGTGAGCACCTTGGCCTCAATTTACGTTTACAGGAAGCTGTCCGAAGCCAAAGCCGGCCTTATGCAGACTACTTCTCCCCAGATCGCTTGACCTTTATCTTAAAACATATATACTGGATTTCGCCCTCTATGTGGGGGCGTTTTCAAAGTTCGTTGACATATCTTGAAATAAGTACAAGAAAGAGTCCAGCACCACTTTTTTCAAAAGTGGTGCTGGGCGCAAGTCCAAAATAATAAAAGTGATTTCGAAAAAACTGATGTTAGGATCAAATAAAAACTAAAAATAATAATTTCGTCTGATTCGGCGAGTTTGGTATTTTTTGTTTTGTTCCGTTCTAATTAACGAAGTTAATTAGCCCCGCGAAGCCTTTGGCGTAGTGGGGCAATCAAACTATCCCACTACGCTCTTTCAGAGCTACGCGGGATAAAATAAATCTTCGATTTATTTTAGAGTTTGATCCTAGCTCAGGATGAACGCTGGCGGCGTGGATAAGGCATGCAAGTCAAGGGGACCAGCACCACTTTTACCGTAATTATAAAGATTATTGTAAAAGTGGTGCTGGTAACCGGCAGACGAGGTAGTAACACGTAGGTACGTACCCTTTAGTCTGGCATAGCTCCTCGAAAGAGGGGGTAATTCCAGATGGTCTCGTAAGAGTAAAGCAACTATTTATTTAGTTTACGCTAAAGGAACGGCCTGCGGCCTATCAGCTAGTTGGTGAGGTAATGGCTCACCAAGGCTATGACGGGTAGGGGAGCTGAGAGGCTGACCCCCACCGATGGAACTGAGAAACGGTCCATACACCTACGGGTGGCCGCAGTC
>JAZDOB010000015.1:0-9128 GCA_043799105.1 Candidatus Zambryskiibacteriota bacterium | reverse complement strand
ACAACTCGTACTTCATAAGTACCGACGTCTATACCGGCTGTAATACGTGAGCTCATATTTATCCATTTTACTACTATGTTCCATTCCTTTCAAATGAAGCATTCCGTGGATAACTAAAAATAGGAGATATTCTTTAAAATTTTTTCCAAAATTTTTAGCTTTCGTTTTTGCAACCTCTTTGCAGATTAAAATTTCACCGTTATTTTTATCAAGCGGAAAAGAAAGAATGTCAGTCGCTTCATTTTTCTTTCTGTATTTTTTATTTAATGATTTAATTTCTTTCTTGTCTATAAAAGCAAAGGAAAGCTCATATCGCTTTCCTAAAATATCTTCTTTAATTTTTTCAACAGGAATTTTCCCAATCTTTCCTTCTTTAAATCTTTCCATCTTTCCTTATTCTAGCGTACCCGGCATTTTGCCCATCTTGATGAGTTCTCGGATTCTGGTTCTTTCGCCCAGTCTTTTCAGAGTTTTTTTCTTTTTGACATATTCGGATAATTTTCTCACGCTGTATCTCCGGCTTCTCAATCGCGACAAAATACCTGAGCCCTGAACTCTTTTGGTAAACTTCCTGATTATTCCCAGATTGTTGTCGTTTCCGCTTTTTGTTATTTCTACATTTATTGCCATACCGATTATACTAACATATCTTTATTTTTCATGCAAAATCTAACCCCCCAACCCCCCTTACCTTAAGGGGGGAGCCATGCAATATATCCATTAAACAGTTGAACTCTAGAATGTAGTCACCTCTCCCTTAAAGTAAGGGAGAGGAAGGGAGAAGGTTAGAAAAACAAAAGCCCCGTTCCAGACAGGCCACTGGGCTCTGTCTGAAGCGGGACGGGGTTTTCATCTGAAAAACCCAAAGAAACGATTCCAAAACGTTTTCGGAATCGGAGAGGCTGGAAATGGCCCGGATTCGAGCAATGCAACTCTGTTTTTTGCACGATCAGCCATTTCCTTAATGGCTCGGTGCACTTCTTTTTCTGTAACACCGGGGGTATATTCATCTGGTTTGAGAAAACTGCCAATATTTCTTCCATCAAGTGTTGTGCTCATGGAAGCCTCCTTCCATTTGTAGTATATCACAAAACTCCTAAGCAAAATGCTTGGAGACGAGTTCTTTGGCCTTGGCGCCAAATTCGGGGATAGGAATTATTTCCTGGGCGCGAGTAACGGTGTTGCGAATAACGGCTGAATTTTCCAGAGCTTCTTTCTGACCGATAAGGATGATATATGGGGCTTCTGAAACTTCGGCAGTCCCTATCTGTCCTCCCAATTTATCTTTGGCAATTGCGTGGATGACATTTACTCCCGCTTTATAGAGTTCTTGTAGTATAAGAAAACTTTTTAATTTAGCCTCCGGACCAAATTGGATTAAGTAAAACTGCGGTTTTACCGCTTTGACTTTTACCTTTTTCAGTCTCTTTTTGAGTTTGGCGGAAATATTTAAAATGGTGGCGGACAAATCTTTTTTACAACCAATCTTTTTGGCCAGTCGGTTAAAACGAAAACCCGAAGCCAGTTCTTCGCCGACGCTTTTTATAGAAAACACGGTTTCGGAACCCATATCCAAATCCCCGACCAAATTATTATTTATCTGGTAGGGAATATTCATAACTTCCAAAAACTCTATCACTTCTTTAAAATGCAACCGACTTTGTTCTGACAAAAAATCTATGGGTTTAGGACATTCGGCTTGAAATTTTTCGCATTCCTCTCTTTTTTCTTTAAAAATAGCGAGACTGTCTTTTTTTATGGCCTGTCTCAAATCAGCTGAAAATGAATTGAAATTTTTTCTGATAAAAATCACTAATCTTCTTTGAAACTCGTTTATGGAATCTTTGTCTCCAATAGAATTGATTTCAATCTCCAAATTTTTGTAGCCAATTCCGTTTAATATGCTGATACCGGTCTGGATAGACAGGCATTCGCATACACTTTTGGCGGAACCCAAAGAGACAATGGCGCAATCAAGACGGGAAGATTTTTTTCGTTCGGCCCCGGCTTTTTTTAACCCCCCAAAAGGTCTCTCGCAATAAAACATTCTTGGTTGAGACGAAGAGGCCATTCTTTCTTCAAAATACATCCGCAAAAGAGCCGCCTTCTCGGCTGGGTGTAAAAATTGGTCGAAATCTTTGGTGCCCTCCAAATCAGATTTCTCTATAGCCGGAGGGACAATAGGATAAAAACCGTAAAATTTAGCTATTTTACCCGCCTCGTCTATCTCCTTGACGTTTCTGTTTGGTATTGGTTTGTGTTCTATCATTTTAATGCATTCCTACTTACCGACTGGCAGACCCGGCCAAACACCGATTTCATTCAAAGGCAACAGTCGTAATATGGGTCTGCCGATAATATATTTTTTGGGTAAGGCGCCCCACATCCGGGAATCGGAACTGCCGGCTCGATTGTCACCCATCACAAAATACTCGTCCTTTTTAAGTACGACGGTAAGATTTTCATTTTTTTTAAAAATGACATACGGTTCGTTTAATTTGATACCTTCTTTGTTTTGTTCATTATAAACAGTAACCGCGCCGTTTTTGATTTCAATTGTTTCCTCGGGAAAACCAATGAGTCTTTTTATAAAAAATTTTGAAGGGTCTTTGGGGTATCTGATGATAATGACCGACTCTCTTTGCGGTTCTTCAAACCTTTTGCTGAGCTGATCCACGATAAGGTAATCGCCGGTTTTAAAAGTAGGATCCATTGATGAACCTTCTACTATATATGGCTGAGCCACGTAAATGCGGAAAGGCACCACGATAAGCAGAGCAACTATAGCGTATTTGACGAACTCCCAAAAGGAGGATTTCATCGGCTGATTGGGGATTTGGTTGTTGTTTTCTTCCATAATTTCAGTCATTATATTACATATACCAATTAATTCAAAATCCCATGTTTTATATCATAGGTTTGGGCAATCCCGGAAAAGAATATGAGGGCACTCGCCACAACACCGGCCGGATGGCGGTGGAAAAATTATTGAAAGATTTAAAGATTGAAGATTTAGAGATTAACAAAAAGGCGAACGCTTTGGTTGCCGAAGGGAAAATAAAAAAAGAAAAATTAACCCTGATATTACCGGAAACTTTTATGAATAAATCAGGGCAAGCTGTTTCTTATTTCGTCAAAGCAAAATCCGGCAAGAACAAAGCTCAGGAAAATCTGATTGTGGTGCATGATGATATCGACTTGCCCCTCGGCACTTTGAAGATTTCTTATAATAAAGGTATCGGCGGGCATAGGGGATTGGACTCTGTGGCTAAAGCTGTCAAAACTTTGGAGTTTGTGAGAATAAGAGTGGGCATTTCTCCCGCCACCCCAAAAGGCAAGACCAAAAAACCTGAGGGCGAAAAGGCAGTAATAGATTTCATACTAAATAAATTCAAACCGTCAGAATTAGAAACTCTCAAAAAGATATTCAAAAAGTCTAGCGAAGCCGTTCAAACTCTTGTCTCCTCCGGTCGCGATAAAGCAATGAATATGTTCAATTAGTTTTTACTTTCCTTCCACAAAACTGAGGGCCATTTTTTGCTCTTTGGGGTCAAAAATGTTGATTTTGAAGTTGTAGCTTTTGCCGAGCTCCAGTTTTTCGCGCAATTTTTCTTCTGTGCCAAATTCTGAAATGTGAACTAATCCGGCCACTCCTTCCTCAATGGAAGCCAGAGCGCCATGTTTGTTAAATTTGATGACCACTCCGCTTACAATGTCGTCTTTTTTGTATTTTTTGGAAGCATCAGTCCAAGGATTTTCTCTTAAAGCTTTTATGGAGAGAGAGATTTTGCCGTCTTTTATTTCTATAACCTTTACTTTTATTTTGTCTCCGACTTTGGCGAATCTGCGGGGGTCGTCAACCAGCCCCCAGTCAATTTCGGAAATATGCACCAAGCCCTCCAAACCTTCTTCTATTTTGATAAAGATGCCGAAATCTACGATGCCGGTCACTTCACCCATAAGTTCATCGCCCAGACTGTATTTATCAACGATTTTTTCTTTTTCGCCACTGTCAGGATCCTTTTCGGAAAAAATGAGTTTGCCTTCTTTGGCATTAACGGCGATAATCGCCACCGATATTTTCTGACCTACCAGTTTGCGCAGTTCTTCCAGTATTTTGTCTTTGTCTCCATCGGAAATTCTGGGATAATGTTCGGTTTTTAACTGAGAAGCCGGCAGGAAACCGGTAATACCTTGCCAAACCATCATCAGACCGCCTTTATTGGCCTCTTTCACCGGCAGTTCAAATACTTTTTTGTCTCTGATAGCTTCTTCGGCATCGCTCCAAACCAGAGCTTGTTTGGCTTCTTTTAATGATATTTCTATATAACCCTCTTTGTTATCATCGCCAACAATTTTGCCGGTAATTTTATCTCCAATATTTATTTTCTTTATCAAATCGCGGGCGTTGATATACTCTTTGCCAAAAATCACCCCGGTACCCCAGGGTGGCAAATCTATGAAGATAGAACTCTTGGCAATGGCAATGACGGTTCCATCTACGATGGAATCTTTGACCGGAGGCAACATAGAATCGTCCAAAAACTTGGACATCTTGTTCTCTTTCAAAACCTCTTTATTAATTGTTTGTTTGGGCATAAATAATAAAAACCGCAAGCTTTTCCACGTCTCTTGCCGTATGGGTTTGTGGAAGGTTAGGCCTCGGAAACTCGCTAATAACCAAAATATAGTAGCACCTTGACTTTTATAATGCAAGGGTATATACTGCTACGGTAAGTGTTTAGTTTCTCTTTGTTTGTTTTGCGGCTTTAAATCGCGGACAGCAGGTGGAAACTCGCTTTATGGTGAGTTTATCGAACCATTGGTCGTTTTAATCAAAATGTAATTTAAAGTACGCAATGAAAAAGCTTTTCGTAGGCAACTTGCCATACAAAGCCACCGATGCCGATCTTAGAGACATGTTCTCAAAGAACGGTGAAGTCACCGAAGCTGTCGTTATCATGGACAGAGAAAGAGGTGTCTCCAAAGGTTTTGGTTTTGTAACTATGACAAATGATGCCGAAGCCGATGCCGCCATAGAAATGTGGAACGGCAAGGATCTCGAAGGCAGAGCTCTCACAGTAAATGAGGCTCGTCCTCAAGAGGCTCGTCCTCGTAGAGATAATTTCCGAAGATAATTTGGAAACTCGCAAAAAACCACTCATCTCGAGTGGTTTTTTGTTACCCCTAGAAGCTTTAGCGTGGGGGAGTTATAATATGCATATGAAAAAAACTGCAATTTTTGCGCTGTTAATAGTATTTCTGATTATTTCTTTCGGTTTGAGAGATAAAAGTCAAATAATTGAAGAAAAAGCCACTAAAATTTTGAAAATAAATGAAGTAACATTAAATGTTGAGGTAGCAAGTACGGATGTGGAAAGAGAGAGGGGACTTTCGGGGAAAGAGGGATTAAAAGAAAACGAGGGAATGCTTTTTGAGTTTGATAGAGAGGGAAATTACGGGATCTGGATGAGAGATATGAATTTTCCCATTGATATCGCCTGGCTAGATAAAAATAAAAAAATAATTCATATAGAAAGTGATGTTTTACCCGAAACTTATCCAAAAGTTTTTAATTCGTCCACCCCAAGTCTGTATGTTTTAGAGACAGGTGCTAATTTTTTTGAAAGTAACAAAATCAAAATTGGAGATGTTGCAGAATTTTGATTTTGTTTGTCCTAATGTCTTCTAAAGTAAAGCTCTTTGTCTCGTCCTGTTTACATCGTTGACTTTATATTTTGAGATAATATTTTGGGGGCTTATCCACAGTTTTTTTGGTCTAAAAAATTGTAGAATGATGTGTACCAATTTTCAATTTTTTATCAGAATTTAACAAAAAATCACAAAATTTTAATTTTTTTACAAAAATATGCCTCAAAAAACCAAAAAAACACATATTTATAAAAAAATTAAAAAACGCAATGGCCGTATAGTTCCATTCAAGAAGGAAAAGATAGCACTTGCCATCGGTAAAGCCGGAGCGGCGACCGGTGAGTTTGAAATGGGTAAGGCCGAAGAGCTCAGCGAAAGAGTTTTGTGGCTTACTCGTGACAGGATTGACGGGGCCATTCCAGAAGTTGAACAGATACAAGATTTTGTAGAGGAAATTTTGCTTGCTTCACCCTATAAAAAGACCGCCAAGGCCTATATTCTCTATCGCGACCAGCACAAAAAGATACGAGAGATAGCCAACACCGCCACCGTTGACCTGGTAGACCAATATCTGGGCAAACTGGATTGGCAAGTTAAGGAAAACAGCAATATGGCATATTCTCTTCAGGGACTTAACAATTATGTCTCGTCAGAAATCAGCAAGATCTATTGGCTTAACAAAATTTACCCGGAAGCGATAAGAGACGCTCATATAAATGGTGAGTTTCATCTTCATGATTTGAACATTTTGTCGGTTTATTGTGTTGGCTGGGATTTATATGACCTGCTTATGGAAGGATTTACCGGTGTCGGAGGCAAGATTGAGTGCGCGCCACCAAAACATTTTCGTTCCGCTCTCGGACAAGCGGTTAACTTTTTTTATACTCTGCAGGGAGAATCCGCCGGTGCACAGGCTTTCAGCAATTTTGATACACTGCTCGCGCCATTTATCCGTTATGACAAATTGACTTACAAAGAGGTCAAACAACACCTGCAGTCATTTCTGTTTAATATGAATGTTTCCACCAGAGTGGGATTCCAGACTCCATTTACCAACGTGACACTGGATCTGAACGTACCAAAATATTTCAAAAATCAAAAAGTTATAATAGGCGGCAAACCGCAAAAAGAAAATTACGGAGATTTCCAAGAAGAAATAGATATGTTCAACAGAGCTTTCCTTGAAGTAATGTCGGAAGGAGACGCCAAAGGCAGGGTTTTCACTTTCCCCATACCGACATACAACATCACCAAAGATTTTGACTGGGAAAACAAAAATATTTCTTTGCTTTGGGAAGTGACAGCCAAATACGGCCTGCCTTATTTCTCAAATTTCATAAACTCCGATATGTCTCCGGAAGATGCTCGCTCTATGTGTTGCCGGCTCCGCATTGACAATCGTCAGTTGGAACACCGTGGCGGGGGGCTTTTCGGGGCAAATCCTTTGACCGGCTCAATCGGCGTCGTCACCATCAATTTGCCCCGCATCGGATACAATTCCAAGACCAAAAAACAATTTGTGACCTCTTTGAAAAAACTTATGATTTTGGCCAAGGAAAGTCTTGAGATAAAACGTAAAGTTTTGGAGAATATGGCGGACAATAACCTGTATCCTTATACCAAATTTTATTTGAGAAAAATAAAAGAAGGCTTTGGGTGTTATTGGAGAAACCATTTTTCAACTATAGGCATTGTCGGTATGAACGAGGCCATTGAAAACCTGTTGGGCAAAAACATCGGGACACAAGAGGGTAAAGAATTTGCCGAAGAGGTTCTTGATTTTATGCGCAAAACATTGGTTGCCTTCCAAAAGGAGACCGGCAACAATTACAATCTGGAAGCTACACCAGCTGAAGGCACTTCTCACCGCTTGGCGCTTATTGATAAAAAGAAATGTGACGGCATGATTTTTGCAAACGGCAAAGGCAAAGAGACGGAGCATCCGTTTTACACCAACTCAACTCATTTGCCGGTAAACTTTACGAGCGATATGTTTGAATTGCTGGATTTGCAGGACGGTTTGCAAACCAAATACACCGGAGGCACGGCCATTCATTTCTTCCTTGGTGAAAAAGTCAGCAACAGTGATAGTTTGAAAAATTTGGTTAAGAAAGTCTGCGAAAATTATCATATTCCTTATTTCACTTTCACTCCAAGTTTTAGCGTATGCAGAAATCATGGCTATATTTCCGGCGAAAATCCGACCTGCCCGGAATGTGGAGAAGGGTGCGAAATATATTCACGCATAGTGGGGTATTTGAGACCCATCAGTCAGTGGAATGACGGTAAGAAGTCGGAGTTTGATATGCGTAAAAAATTTGAAGTGGAACCTATTTCTGAAATTGCCTCCGGTCTGACTCCAAAAATGATCGCGAGCGAATAAATTAATGATAATAGGAGGTCTGGTAAAATTTTCTTTAAACGACTATCCGGGTAAAACTTCGGCGGTAATTTTCACACGTGATTGTAATTTCCGTTGCGGCTATTGCCACAATCCGGAACTGGTTTTGCCTGCTCCGATGCTTCGACCGGAGTTAAAAAAATATGTAAAAGAAATTCCGTCGATTGAAGTTTTTTCTTTTTTGGAAAGCCGTAAGGGCAAGCTTGATGCGGTTGTCATAACCGGGGGCGAGCCAACTCAGCATTCAGATTTGGCAGAGTTCATAAAAAAAATAAAAGATATGGGTTTTTTGGTTAAGCTAGATACGAACGGTACAAGGCCTCTGGTAGTTAAAGATTTGATAAATCAGAAACTTATTGATTATATCGCTATGGACATAAAAGCTCCCCTCGACCCCGCCTCCTATCAAAAAGTGTCAAAGATGCCCTTTGACACTTCAAAAATTGAAAAAAGTGTGGCGTTAATAATAAATTCAGGTTTGCCTCACGAATTTAGGACAACAGTAGTGAAATCTCTAACAAGTTTTGACGATTTGCGCAAAATCGCAGAGAGCATAAAGGGCGCCCAAAATTATTTTTTGCAAAAATTTGTTCCGGCTGCCAAATTAAACGACTCGAGTTTTATAAATGAAATTTCTTATCCGGAAGAAGAACTCAAAAAACTGGCCGCCGAACTAACCGCTTTCGTTAAACATTGCTCCGTTCGATAACCTCACCCCTTACCCCTCTCCTAGATGCAGGAGAGGGGAATCATCGTTCATTTAGTGAGTTTTCTTGTGTTTTTTTATTTCTCCCTTCCCCTGCATCTAGGGAAAGGGCTGGGGATGAGGTTTCTGTGCACAATATCATATATTAAAACTTAGTAGTGAGTGATATAATTCGGATATGGATAAAAAAATTCATGTCGCTATAAACGGAGCGGGCAGGATCGGCCGAGCATTCGTGAGATTGGCGCAGAATGTTCCTAATATAGAAATTGTTGCGCTAAACGATTTGGGCGATATTGATAATATCGCTTATCTTTTGAAATACGACACCGCTTATGGGGCGGCGCAATTTCCGGTTGAAGTAAAAGC
>JAZDOB010000011.1:0-23205 GCA_043799105.1 Candidatus Zambryskiibacteriota bacterium | reverse complement strand
TTTTAAAGAAGAAGAGAAGGTGATTTCTTTGTATGTTGAAGCCAAAAAAAATTATCCCCTGCTCGCCGAACTTATGGAAAATAAAAGACCATACTTGAAAGAAATGCTTGGGGAAGCAAAAAAACTGTATGAGAAAAATATTTTGGGAAAGTAGATTATGCAAATAAGCGAAGACACACTAGAAAAACATCTGGACAATATTCGCGCTCTGCAGGTGCCAAGCGGATTATTTTTGGCGTCCAGAAATGACGTCTCTACTGGCTACAATAAGGCGTGGCTTCGAGATAATTTTTATACTTGTTTGGCCCTTGAGGAAGTGGGGGACTTGGAAACAGTCAAGAAAGTCTGGAAGGCTCTCCTAACCATTTTTATTAAACACAAAGATAAAATAAATTGGGCCGTCAAAAATAAACCTTACAACACCTACCAATATATTCACGCCAGATACAATCCGGAAACATTTGAAGAGTTTTGGGAGGAGTGGGGCAACAAACAAAACGACGCCGTGGGAGCCATACTTTTTAAAATAGGGGATTTGGAGCAAAAAGGAATTAAGATAATTGAAAATAATGAAGAAAAAGAAGTACTACAAATTTTGGTGGATTATTTGAATTCTATAGAATACTGGCACGATCCAGATAACGGTGTTTGGGAGGAATATGAAGAGGTGCACACTTCGTCGATAGGGGCTTGCGTAGCGGGGCTTAAATCAATAAGTAAAGCCGGACTGGCCCAAATACCAACCCATCTTATTGAAAAGGGGGAAGAATCATTAAAAAAACTTTTGCCCAGAGAATCAAAGTCAAAGTTTGCCGATTTGGCGCTCCTGTCGCTCGTTTATCCTTTTGATGTCGTGTCGGAGAAGGTGGCTCGCGACATCGTCAGACATGTTGAATATCATCTGGAGCGCGATCGTGGCATTTTGAGATATAAAGGAGACAGATATTACAACAAAAACGAAGATGGTTTTAGTGAAGAAGCCGAATGGTGTTTTGGCTTTCCTTGGTTATCTATTATTTATAATCAATTCGCCAAGTCCTCACCCCGCGCTGTCGCGTCGCCCTCTCCTAGATTAGGAGAGGGAAAAGAAGAAACAAAATCAGATTCCGAAAGAGCAACAGAATATCTGGAGAAATCATTCAAAACAATTTACAAAGACCAAATCCCCGAACTTTATTATTCCGATTCCGATAAACCCAACGACAACACTCCGCTCGGTTGGGCTGAATCTCTTTTTATCGTTGCTTTATTAAAAGCGGGGAAATAACCTCACCTCGCGCTTCGCGTCGCCCTCCCCTTGATCAGGGGAGGGAAAACAAAAAAGAAAAAATTACAAAATTAATAACTAACGAAAACAAAATGCCTCCACAAATTGAAAATAACGTTCCACCGGTAAATATTGAACCCAAGAAAAAATTATCAAAACGAGTTTGGATTTTGATTTCAGTCTGCATAATATTGGTTTTGGGGGCAGTTTCGTTTTGGTTTTTTTCACCAAAAACAATTATGAGTTGCGGAAGTGTTTTGCCAATTACATGCCAGAAATGCACTTGTTCCCAAGGCATACCTTTTCAAGGTTTTCCCGGAACCCAGTGTTTGTTTGGTAAATTAAGTTGTGATTCTGAAGATTTAACAAAAAATTCTACTGCATCCGCCATCACCGACCAATTCACCGATTGGAAGACCTACACAAATACGGAATCCAGATTTGAGATAAAATACCCAAAAGAATGGGAAGTTGAATACGTTCAAAACGATTTGGCTTTTTTTGCGACAGCTGAATCACACAGTGCAGAATTCATATTGAGCGATAAATCCGGTTTGGCGGCGGGTATGTCAATCATTGCAACAACCACAAAACAACACGTAACTTTGGGAAAACTCGATTTCTTGAGTTACTCAGCCGGTTTATCTAATCTGGGCAAAATTCTTAATTACTATAAAATATATGAAGTAATCAGAAACGAGCAGTCGTATATTTTTCTTGTTTATAATCTTGCAAATGAACAGTTGATTCTTAAAATCCTTTCCACTTTAAAATTTACGAAATAGAGGCGTAACGTAAGTACGGATGTACTTACGTTCGTATATACGTAAATATATACTTTATTCGTCCCACTCCGCTAAAGCTTCGAGGGATAAATACGAAAGGTTCCGCAAAAAATTTGACTTGGAGCAAGCGTTAACTATACTAAGCGGTGGGGAGGTTCATTATGCCTATTAACGGAAGTACGGGTCCATCAGGAGAGTTTTTGGCAAAGTTAAGTCGGGTTGCTGAGGAAGAACAGGGCAAGGCGAAAGAGTGGCTTGCGGATGTTCAGCAATTCTTTTCTCATGACACTTCGCCGACTAGACGAGAGTTGGCCGAGGCACTTCGTCAGAGAGCGGAATTGATTGAGGCGGATGTTTTGTCGGAATCTCTAGCATTCAATTCGGGGACGCGAAGAACGTAGGACAAGCCTCGGTATTCTGCTCAGCTTTGACGGCTCAAACCATTTGGTTTGAGCCGTTTGCTCTTATCCACAGGCCTGATTGACAAACTTGACCCCGTACTGAAAATTGACATCGCTGTAAACAGCATAAAAGTTATCCACATGTCAATTTCTAGTACGGGGTTGACAGAAAAAATATGGGGTATATACTAATGCTTACTATTGAGTGATTGTGTTATGGCTTGTCAATGGTGAGCTGTTTATATCCAAAAACAGCTATATTTTACAAGCGAATTCTCTGGTTTGACTTATAAAAAAATAAATAGTTAAAAAAGGAGAAAAATAAAAAGTCCCCAAGTGGTTGGGGTGTTTAGTTGTGTTTGTAAATATTCGCAAGTTTTAAAAATTTTAAGCATAAATTTAATTAAGCCAATTTATGACAAGTAAAATATTGCCCAAAAAATATTTCAGTAAATTTAAGAAACCATTGATTCCGATTCCAGATTTGGCTAAAGATCAAGTCAATTCTTTCCAGTGGCTGGTTGAGAAAGGTATAAAAGAAGTCTTTGACGAATTTACCGCCATAAATGACACCTCCGGTAAAAAATTCAAGTTTGAGTTTTTAAGTTTTGAATTGGAAAAACCAAAATACGATGAGTACTACGCCAAGGAAAAGAAACTCTCTTATGAGGCTCCGTTAAAGGCCAGAGTACGTTTGACCAATAAAACCATGAACACCGAAAAAGAGCAGGAGATTTTCTTGGCGGATTTTCCAATGATGACTCCTCATGGTACTTTTATAATCAGTGGAGTAGAAAGAGTTATTGTACCCCAACTGGCCAGATCATTTGGAGTATTTTTTACCAGATTGGAGATAAAAGGAAAGCCCCTCTTTGGAGTAAAGATCATACCGGCGCGCGGAGCTTGGATTGAAATTGAGACCGATATTGACAAGACTTTGTATGTCCGTATAGACAGAAAAAGAAAATTTCCGGTCACCTCTCTCCTGCGGGCCTTCGGAGCCGAAACAGATTCGGAAATATTTGACCTTTTCAAAGACCCTTCGAGTCCTTCAGGGCAAGTCAACCCCGTTGTCAAAGAATATCTGGAAAAATCTTTAGCCAAAGACCACGCCAAAACTGCCGACGAATCTTATATAGAAATATACAGGAGACTGAGAGACGGGGATTTGGCAACCGCCGAAAATGCCAAAGAATTCCTAAAGAATTTGTTTGATGCGGACAGATATGACCTCCAAAAAGTGGGCAGATTCAGATTTAATTCCAGATTTAATCTGCCGACAACGGGCAAAGATGGCGACCGAAGAACTTTAAACATTGAGGATTTAAGATTGGTTGTAAATCATATAATTTCTTTAAACACGACACCGGGTGCGACCGAAGACGATATTGACCATTTGGGCAGTAGACGCGTGAGATACGTGGGAGAAATGATGCAACAAAAATTCCGCGTCGGTATGGCTCAAATAAAACGCAACATGCAAAACCGGATGTCCACAGTCGGTACAGAGATAACTTTGCCGATTCAATTTATAACTCCCAAACCTTTGCAAGCTCGCCTCAAAGAATTTTTCACTACCAACCAGCTTTCCCAGTTTATGGCCCAAGAAAATGCTCTGGCTGAAATTGAACATCTGCGTTTGCTTTCCGCCTTGGGACCGGGAGGTCTCAACCGTAGTCGCGCCGGCTTTGAGGTGCGCGATGTCCACCCTTCGCATTACGGCCGACTTTGTCCTGTTCACACTCCGGAAGGACCAAACATCGGTCTCATACTCCACCTGGCCCTCTATGCTCGCATCAACGAATTTGGCATGATAGAAACCCCGTATGTGAAAGTGAAGGATTGTAAGATTACAGGCAAAATAGAATATCTAAACGCTCTTGAAGAAGAAAAATTTGTTATCGCTCACGCCGGCATTTTGGTGGACGATAACGGCAATATTAAAGAGGAAACAGTCGAGGCCCGCATAAACAACAAGCCGGGCATGATATCCAAGCACAAAGTAGATTATATGGACATTGCCACCAACCAGGCTTTTTCCATCGCCACTTCTCTCATACCATTCCTAAACCACAACGATGCCAACCGCGCGCTCATGGGTTCTAACATGCAAAAGCAAGCCACTCCATGCGTTGAACCGGAAGCGCCGTTGGTCGCCACCGGTATCGAAGGTCCGGCCATGAGAGACACGGGCAGATTGGTAATCGCTTCAAATGAAGGAGTAGTCACAAAAGTTGACGGGAATTTTATCGAGACAACCGACAGCAAGGGTGGTAAAACTCCATACAAACTTATTAATTTCGCCAAAACCAACAGCGCTACTTGTTTCCACCAAAGACCCATCGTAAACATTGGAGACCATGTAAAAAAGGGAGATATTCTGGCCGATACTTTGGCCAGCGTTCAGGGAGAAATGGCTTTGGGTCAAAATATTTTCATCGCCTTTCTGTCTTGGTCTGGTTCAAACTACGAAGACGCTATCATTCTTTCCGAAAGACTTATAAAAGAAAACAAATTCACCACTGTCCATATAGATGAAGTGGTGGTAAACGTGCGCGATACCAAACTTGGTCCTGAAGTGACCACTTGCGACATACCAAACGTCGGAGAGGCCAAATTGAAAAACTTGGCCGAAGACGGTGTGGTCAGAGTCGGAGCCGAAGTCGGCCCTGGAGATATTTTGGTTGGTAAAATCACTCCCAAAGGAGAAAGTCAGCTCACTCCGGAAGAAAGACTGTTGAGATCCCTCTTCGGAGAAAAATCCAGAGACGTCAAAGACACTTCCAAGCGAGTCGGTGGCGGCAAGAAAGGCCGTATCATTGATGTCAAAATTTTCTCCAGAGAAAAGGGCGACAAATTGGAGTCGGGCATTATAAAAAGAATACACATTGAAATCGCTCAGATAAGGAATGTTTCCGTCGGAGACAAATTGGCCGGTAGACACGGTAACAAAGGAGTCATCTCCAAAATATTGCCGATTGAAGATATGCCTTACACCGCCGACGGTACACCGGTAGATATTATTCTTACTCCCCTGGGAGTGCCGTCCAGAATGAACATCGGTCAAATTTTGGAAATGCACTTGGGGCTTGCCGCTAAAACTTTGGGCTATCAAGCCGTGGTGCCTCCTTTTGCCGGCGCTACTGAAAAAGAAATCCACGAGGAATTAAAGAAGGCCGGTTATAATGAAAACGGGAAAATGCAACTTTATGACGGCCGAACCGGGGAAGCTTTCAAACAAGAAACCGCCATCGGATATATGTATATCCTCAAACTTGACCACATGGTGGAAGATAAGATACATATGCGTTCTATCGGACCTTATTCCCTCATTACTCAGCAACCTTTGGGTGGCAAGGCGCAGGGAGGTGGACAAAGATTTGGAGAAATGGAAGTCTGGGCCCTGCTTGGACATGGGGCCGCTTATACGCTCAGAGAAATGCTCACCATAAAATCGGATGACATCCTCGGCAGAAGCGCCGCCTTTGATTCTATCGTGAAGGGAGAGAGGATAATCGGAGAAAATTTGCCAGCCGCTTTTAACGTTCTGGTAAATAATCTGAGGGGACTCGCTCTAAATATAGAACTCTTAAAAAATAACTCCATAAAAAATGATTAACAAAAACTTAAATTCAACGACAGATTTTGACTTGATAAAACTTTCGCTAGCTTCACCGGAAACAATCAAAAATTGGTCATTTGGGGAAGTTATCAAGCCGGAAACAATAAATTATCGCACTCAAAGAAGCGAGCGTCACGGTCTTTTCGACGAAAAAATATTCGGTCCGGATAAGGATTATGAGTGCTACTGCGGAAAATATAAAGGTATCAGATATAAGGGCATCGTCTGCGAAAAATGTGGCGTAGAGATAACTCGTTCCATTGTCCGAAGAGAGAGAATGGGGCATATAGACCTCTCTGCTCCGGTGGCTCACATCTGGTTTCTTAAAAGCATGCCTTCACGCATTGCGCTTATTCTCGGCATTACTTCAGCCGATGTGGAAAAAGTCATCTATTTTGCCGGTTATATCGTCACCAAAGTGTCCATCGAAGAAAAGCAGGAGATTTTGCGAGACCTGGACGCTGAATTCAAATCAAGAATAAAAAATTTGACTGAAGAAAAAGCCAAGGAAGAATTAAAAGAAAAACTGCTCCAGAGAAAAAAGGAAATTGAAGGCATTATAGAAGGTAAGGTTATTGATGAGGTCACTTTTCACAATTATTCCGTTAAATATGGAACCTTTTTTGAAGCGGAAATAGGAGCGGAAGCTATCTATAATATATTCAGAACTATAGACTTGAACAAACTGGAAGAGAAACTCAAAAAAGAGCTCGAGGATTCAAAATCCATCGAATCGGTCAAGATCGCCAAAAGATTATCACTCGTTCAGACAATGATAAGATCGGGAGCCAGACCGGAGTGGATGTTTCTGACTAGAATACCGGTCATCCCTCCGGCTATGCGACCAATGGTGCCACTCGACGGTGGCCGATATGCCACCTCTGATGTCAACGACCTCTACCGCCGAGTCATCAACCGCAATAATCGTTTAAAAAAATTGAAAGAGATATCCGCTCCTGATGTTATTTTGAGAAACGAGAAAAGAATTCTACAAGAAGCGGTAGATGCTTTGATAGACAATTCAATCAGACACGGTAACAGCGGACAGGCGATCGCTCAATCAAATAAATCTAGAGAACTTAAGTCATTGGCTGATAATCTCAAGGGTAAAAGAGGGCTTTTCCGCCAAAATCTTTTGGGTAAACGAGTGGATTATTCCGGTCGTTCGGTTATCGTTGTCGGTCCGGAACTTAAATTGCACCAGTGTGGTCTGCCAAAACATATGGCCTTGGAACTTTTTAGACCATTCGTTATTTCTCAACTCTTAAAACAAGAGTTGGCTTACAATGTACGTGGCGCCAGCCGTCTTATAGACGATGAGATACCGGAAGTTTGGGCCATTTTGGAAGAAGTTATAAAAGATCGGTATGTGCTTTTAAACCGAGCTCCCACTCTACATCGACTGGGTATTCAAGCTTTCAAACCGATCCTCATAGAAGGCAATGCCATTCAGGTGCACCCGCTCGTCTGTTCCGCTTTCAATGCCGACTTTGACGGCGACCAAATGGCTGTTCACGTACCTCTTTCTCCGGAGGCCCAATTGGAAGCCAGAATGATTATGGCCTCGGATAAAAATATCTTAAAACCGGGTTCAGGGGATCCGACCATTTCAAACAAACCTCTAGATATTATCCTCGGCTGTTACTGGATGACCAAAGATGTGAAAGGAGAAAAGGGAGAGGGTACAATTTTCCCGACCCCCAACAAAGCTATTACCTCCTATGATTTTGGTATAGTTGAATATCGGGCAAAAATAAAAGTTTTGGGAACTGACTCTCCTAAATATGCCAAGTTCAATAACGAATTGTTTGAAACTACTGTCGGCCGACTTCTGTTTAATTCGGTTTTACCGAGTGATTACCCTTACATAAACGCAGAAATAGACAGAAAAAAATTGGCTCTTTTGATTGATGATTTAATCCAACATTATGGTATGGATTCCATACCCGGAATAATGGATAAAATAAAAGAATTCGGTTTTCATTTTGCCACTGTGTCCGGTATTACCTGGGGCATTGATGATGTAATAGTACCGGAAAACAAATACGAAATCATAGACAGAGCCAGAGTCAAAATAGCCACGATTCAAGACCAATATGATGCCGGTTTGCTTTCACTTAACGAAAAAAGAACCAAAGATATCGAAATATGGACAAACACCAAAGATGAAACCGAGAAATCAATGCAAGAATTCATGGATAAAAGCGGTTCAGTTTACGATATGGTCAAATCGGGAGCCAGAGGTTCAATGGGTCAATTGACTCAAATAGCCGGTATGAAAGGACTCATTGTAAATACCGCCGGAGAAACAATTGATTTCCCCATAATTTCCTCAAACAAGGAGGGGTTGACTCCGATAGAATATTTCATCACCACTCATGGTGCCAGAAAAGGTCTCACCGATACAGCCTTAAATACCGCCAAAGCCGGATATCTGACCAGAAAACTTTTTGATGTCGCTCAAGATTGTCTTATTTCGGAAGAGGATTGCGGAAGCAAAGAGGGTATAACTCTTTCCAAAATAACTTCTTCCGGCATTGAAGTTTCCATCGCCAAAATCGCCAAAGGCAGATTCCTAGCAGAAGATTTGAAAGACAATGATGGAAATATATTATTCAAAAGAAATCATTTTCTTTCTCGCGATGATGCCGCCAAAATAGAAGCAGCCGGAGTTTCCAGTGTGTTGGTTAGATCGCCTCTCACCTGTAAAACCCTGGAGGGTGTTTGTGTCCATTGTTATGGAATTGATTTGGGCAAGAACAAAGTTGTGGAACTCGGAGAAGCTGTCGGTACCGTAGCCGCTCAAGCGATCGGAGAGCCGGGCACCCAGTTGACCATGAGAACTTTCCATGCCGGAGGCGCCGCCCAAGTCGGTGGCGACATTACCCAAGGATTACCAAGAGTAGAAGAAGTTTTTGAAGACCGGTTGCCCAAAAATCCGGCGTTAATCTCTAAAGTAAACGGTATCATCAGTGAAATAAAAGTGGACGGTAAAGATAAGATAATAATCGTCTTGCCCGAAGAAACCGAAAAATCAAAGGCCAAAACCAATACGGAATACCCGGTAAACTATCACCGGGTGATATTGGTTCAGGTGGGCGACAAGGTAAGCAGAGGAGATTTGCTGACCGACGGTTCGGTAGATTTGGATGAATTATTCAAGTATGCCGGCAAAGAAAAAACTCAGAACTACATCATTCACGAAATAACCAAGATATACGAACTTCAGGGGGAACCCGTATCAAGAAAACACATTGAAATAATCATCAAACAAATGTTCGGCAGGAGAAAAATCAAACACCCAGGAGAGACCAAATTTTCTCAGGGAGATATCGTCTCTTACACCGATTTACTTTTAGAAAACGAGAAAGCCAAGGAAGCAGGAAAAGAAGAAGCCAAGGCCGAAGCTTTACTTCTCGGCATTACCGAAGTTTCTCTTTCCCGAAAGAGTTTCCTTTCATCGGCTTCATTCCAGCACACCACCAGAATGCTTATTCAAAACGCCTTGCGTGGCACCGAAGACGAGCTTATGGGTCTTAAAGAAAATATCATCATCGGTAGACTGATACCGGCTGGTTCCGGCTTCTCGGGTAGCGAAAAATACAAAATGATTAAAGAATTGCAAAAAGAATTGGATAAAACGAATTGAAAAAAGTAAAGATGGAAAGAAGCAAAGATTGAGAAAAGAGGCAAATAAGGAAAAATTAGGGGAAGTGAAAATATGCAATACAAAAGATTTGAGGAAATAAAAGTCTGGAATGAATCAAAGAACTTCGTAAATGACATCTATAATCTGATCTTTACACACCAAAAATTACAGAAAGATTATTCTCTCGTGGATCAGTTAAAAAGAGCGTCTTACTCCATAATGCTAAATATAGCTGAAGGGTTTGAAAGGGGGTCAAACAAAGAATTTGATGAATTGTATTCAAAAATTGAGAATATTTCGGCCCAGCTTTCAAACTTCCGAAAATTCTTAATTTCTAGCATTAAAAAATTATAAATTTTATTCTTAATCTTTCCATTTTTCCTTCTTTTAATCTTTAAATCTTACTCATGTCTACAAATGTAGAACAAATAAAGGAAAGGCTGAACATTGTGGATGTCATATCTTCTTATATAAAGGTAGAGAAAGCGGGAATCAACTTTAAAGCTAAGTGCCCGTTTCATAACGAAAAAACGCCTTCTTTTTTTATATCACCAACCAGACAAAGTTTTTATTGTTTTGGTTGTGGCGAAAAGGGGGATATTTTTTCTTTCGTGGAAAAATTTGAAGGTCTTGATTTCAAAGGTGCACTAGAAACTTTGGCAAACAGAGCTGGAATAGAATTAAAAAACTTTAGAAAAGAAGGAAGAGAAAGGCCGGAAGAAAAAGACAAACTGTTTGAGATTATGGAGGAAGCTGCAAAATTTTACGAAAGAGAACTGACAAAAAATAAAAAAGTTCTGGAATACCTGAGAAAGAGAGGACTGTCTTCATCGTCTATATCAAAGTGGAGAATCGGGTTTGCTCCGGATGGATGGCGAAACACCCACGATTATTTGACCCAAAAAGGATTTTCAAAGGAAAACATGTTCGAGGGCGGACTTATAAAAAGGGCTGTGGGTGCCGATGGCAACCGGGGGATGGAAAAATATTACGACACCTTCAGGAATAGAGTAATGTTTCCCATTTGCGACGACGCAAGCAGAGTAATCGCTTTTTCCGGACGAGCAATGAAAGAAGACGACAAAACACCCAAATATTTGAACTCTCCGGAAACCAAATTGTTTTATAAATCGGAAGTTCTGTACGGATTTAATGTTGCCAAAAACCACATTCGCAAATTAGATTATGCGGTTTTGGTTGAGGGACAGATGGATTTGATTATGTCCAATCAGGCTGGAGTCTTGAATACAGTGGCTTCTTCCGGTACAGCTCTGACCGAACTTCATCTAAAAAAAATTCAGAAGCTTTCAAACCGAGTGATTATCGCCTATGATTCCGATCCCGCCGGAGAAAAAGCTTCTCGGAGAGCTGCCGAATTAGCTCTGTTTATGGGTATGGAAACCAAGATCACCTCTTTACCGAAAGGAGAGGACCCAGCTTCAGTCGCCAAAGAAGACCCGAAAAAATGGAAAAGTGCTTTGAAAGAAGCCGAGCATTTCACAGATTTTGCTTTAAATAAAGCAGTCAAAGAGAATGAAGGCAGAAATTTATTGAGAGAAATTATGAAGAATATATTACCTCTCGCGAATCTCATCAAAAGCAATATCGAAAAGACCCAATTTGTAAAAAAAATAGCTTTGAAAATGAGAGTGGGCGAAGAAGCGGTATGGAATGACCTCAAAAAAATAAAAACTGAAGATTTTGAAATTACAGAAACATTTAATAATTACAAGGATGAAAAAGAAGCTTTGATTTTTGAGGCAGAAAAATATGGTTTGAAAATCGATATAAAAAAAACCAATGAAGATATCCTGAGAAAAAACGAGTTAAAAAATTTGAAACAAAAACTGCAGGAAACCGCAATTTTACTGGATGACAAAAATATTTCAAAAACAGATGAGAAAAAAATAAAATCAGATTTTGAAAAAATCCAAAAACGTATTAAAGAACTTAATAATTAATTATTTAAATAGGATGGCCAAAAAAAATAAGAAAACCAAAAAGGGCAAAATAAAAAAGGCAAAAAAATTGCCGGTGAAAAGGCTTTTGAAAAAGGCAAAAAAGGCCAAACCCAAAACAAAAATTAAAAGAGTTAAAAATACTTCGGTCGGAGCCGGTAACAAAAAAGTTCTGTTAGTCGCCAAAGGCAAAGAACGTGGCTTCATAACCTATGACGAAATTTTGAAGGAATTTCCGAATATTGAAAACAATGTGGATTTGCTCGAAGAAATATATGATGAATGTTCTACTGCCGGTATAGATATTCTTGAGGGCGGTCGGCTATTAGACGAAATCTCTTTGGTTAAAGGTAAGGGTCACCCTAAAGACGAAGCCTCCTACGACTCCATCCAAATGTATCTTAAAGAAATCGGCCAGCACGCCTTGATTTCCGGCGCTCAAGAAAAAGAATTGGCTAAAAGGATATTAAACGGAGACGAAGAGGCTAAAAATATTTTGGCCAGAGCCAACCTGCGTTTGGTGGTTTCCATTGCCAAAAAATACGTCGGCCGAAGTTCCGACCTGACTTTGCTTGACCTTATTCAAGAGGGAAATCTGGGTTTGTTCAAAGCTGTCGATAAATTTGATCACACCAAAGGATATAAGTTTTCAACTTATGCCACCTGGTGGATAAGACAGGCCATCACCAGAGCGCTGGCCGACCAATCCAGAACCATCAGAGTGCCGGTGCATATGGTAGAAACCATCGCCAAATATAAACAGGTGGTGCGCAGACTTTCTCAAGATTTGGGCAGAGATCCGTTGCCGGAAGAAATCGCCGTGGAGATGGACTTGGAGCCGGAGAAAATTTATATGATTGAAAAGATTGACCAGGGCACTGTCTCGTTGGAGAGTCCGGTGGGAGACGAGGGTGATAGCAAATCTACTCTGAGCGATTTTGTGGCAGACGACAAAATAATTGCTCCGGACCAAGAATCAAACCGCCGCATCATTCGCGACCAACTCCAGGAAATTTTGGCTGACCTTCCGCCAAAAGAGAAAAAAATAATAGAAATGCGCAACGGACTCATAGATGGTGTTTATCATACTTTGGAAGATGTGGGCAAAGAGTTTGGCGTCACTCGTGAGCGTATCCGCCAAATTGAAGCCAAAGCTCTGGAAAAAATGCGCCAGCACGACAAAATCAAAAGATTGCAACATTTCTTATAATTTGCTTTTTATAACTTTCTCGGGCTCTCTTTTTGCTTAAAGAGGGATTTTGGAGTATAAATAGTAATCAATATGCTATTTGAAGAGAGGTATAAAAAGTTGAATGCCGAGCAAAAACTCGCTGTAGATACTATTGAAGGTCCGGTTTTAGTTGTGGCGGGACCGGGCACCGGCAAAACCGAGATATTAACATTGCGCATCGGAAATATTTTAAAAAAAACCGACACTTCGCCGGAAAATATTTTGGCTCTGACTTTTACAGACAACGCCGCCGTCAATATGCGTCGTCGACTTTCCACACTTATCGGTTCGTCGGCTTACCGGGTGGTCATAGAAACTTTTCATAGTTTTTGCAACAATATTATTGCCGATTATCCGGAATATTTTCCCAATATCGTCGGCTCAACCAATATAAGTGAAGTAGAAAGTATTTCTCTTTTGGGAAATTTGATTAATGATCTGCCTCTTGATTTACTCCGTCCTTGGGGCGAACCCCTGCATTACATACGCGACATATTAAAGAAAATTGAAGAGCTAAAAAGAGAAGGCCTGTCGCCGGAAGAGTTTGTGCAAATTTTGGAAAAAGAAGAAAAAATCTTTAAATCAAGAGAGGATTTGCATCACGAAAAAGGCGCTTATAGAGGCAAAATGAAAGGCGAGCACAAAGATTTTGAAAAACAGCTTGTTAAAAATAAAGAGCTCTTTGTTGTCTATGATGCGTATCAAAAAGCTTTGCACAAAAAGCGTTTGTATGACTGGAGCGATATGATAATGGAAGTCTTGGGAGCCATCAAGAGCAACGCGGATCTGAAACTTATCCTTCAAGAAGAGCATCAGTACATTTTGGTAGATGAGCACCAAGACACCAACAATGCCCAGAACAAAATACTGGAATTGCTCTGCGATTTTCATAAGAATCCCAACATTTTTATTGTGGGCGATGAAAAACAGGCCATTTTCAGATTTCAGGGCGCTTCTATGGAAAATTTTATGTATGTGAAAAAGCTTTATCCCAAAGTTAAACTCATTGAATTATCCAAAAATTATCGCTCCGGACAAAATATATTGGATATTGCGCACTCGCTTATCCCTTCCAAAAACGCTCTCACTTCACACTTAAAAAATTCGGCGCAGATTTATACAGCCGAATTTAAAAATAAAAATCACGAATTATTTTTTGTGGCGGACCACATCCAAAACCTCATAAAGAAAGACGGAGTGGCGCCGGAAGAAATTGCCATATTGTACCGTTCAAACAATGAGGCTTTTGCTGTCGCCGATGCACTGGAGAAAAAAGGTCTGCCTTTCGTCATAGAATCAAAAGAAGATTTGTTGTCGGAAAAATTTGTCGGAAGATTGCTTCTCATTTTGAATGCACTTTTTTATTATAGCCAAGATGAATATCTCATACCGGTAATGCACATTGACCAATTTGATATCGCTCCGCTTGACGCTTACCGAATCATCAATAAAGCTTCAAAAGAAAAAAAGTCTTTGTATGACCTCATTTCCAAATCGGAAATACCGGCCATTTTGGAGTTGGATAAAAAGCTCAAAAAGTGGATAAAAGACTCAAAAAACGACCATCTGTCGCAGTTTTTGGAGAGAATACTGCGCGAATCAGCTATTTTGCAAGCCATGATAAGCTCTAAAAACGCCGATGCTTTTCTCGGCATCGGAAGATTGTTTGAGGAGGCCAAAAGAATTTCGGTGAGCAAACCGGGCGCCAACTTCTCGGACTTTATGAAATATATGGAAATTGTCCGCGAACACAAACTGTTTATTGAAAGACCCAAACACGCGGTCAAATCAAAAATCCATCTTATGACCGCACACAAAGCCAAAGGTCTTGAGTTTGAATATGTTTATATCGTAAACAGCACCGAAAAATCTTTCGGGCCGAAGGCGAGCAGAGACCATCTCAAACTTGTGCCACTGGTTTATTCGCTCAATAAAGATGCAAAACCGGAGGACAGAAACAATATAGACGACGAACGCCGGCTATTTTACGTGGCGTTGACCAGAGCCAAAAAAACGGTTTTGATAACTTACGCTTCACAAGACGAAAACGGCAAAGAAGTTTTGGTGTCGCCGTTTGTCCTTGAGCTGAGAGAAGATAAACGTGAAAAAATTGATACGGAAAAATATGAAGAAAAAATGAGTGAAAAGCCGGAAGATATGATGGCCGAGAGAATCTCGAACAAGGCCACGGAAATTGACAAAAAATTTGTAGCCGAACTTTTCAAATCCGAAACTCTTTCGGTCACCGCGCTTAACAACTATCTTGATTGCCCCTGGAAATATTTTTACAGAAACCTTTTGCGTATCCCAAGTGTACCGGAAAAGCATCAAATTTACGGCACCGCCATGCACGCAGCGGTTGAAGACCTGTGGAAAGCCATAAAAGAAAAAGGGGCAAGTGAAAAGTTTCTTTTGGATTCGTATAAAAGGCATTTGGGACTTTTGGGCATACTTTCTCGGGAAGAATTCAAAGAGGCTCTCTCTCGAGGTTCAAAGGCCCTTTCCGGCTGGTTTAGATGGTCTAGACCTGAGATTTTAAACCCCATTATCACCGAATTTGCCATCCGCGGAGTGGAAGTATCGCCGGGCATTGTGCTCTCTGGCAAAATAGACAAAGTTGAGGTGGTCGGCAAATCAAGATTTATAGTCACTGATTACAAAACCGGCAAACAAAAAAGTCGTAACGATATAGAAGGACTGACCAAATCATCAACGGGCGACATAAAACGCCAACTGCAATTTTATAAACTGCTTCTTGAATTGCATTCGGATATAAAAATGGAAAGAGGTATTATTGAATTTTTAGAGCCGGAGGATAATGGTAAATACAAAAGAGAAGAATTTGATATAAGCGACGGGGAAGTAGCGGAACTAAAAAAGACCATAAAAAGAGTAGCGGACGAAATTACTTCGCTTTCGTTTTGGAACACCACTTGCGACGACAAAAACTGTGAATACTGCGGGTTTAGGAGACTACTTAAATAACCCCCTTAATCCCCCTTATCTTAAGGGGGAAACTAGGAGAAAAAATGTTTTTTCTTTTTCTCCCCCTCTTAAGGTAAGAGGGAGCTGGGGGAGTTATGAATTGAGGATTAAATCAATGACTGATTTGACTTGAGCGTAAGGATAAGCGCCTTCGATTGGATAGTATTGGTCGCTCTTTGTGTCAATCACTACGCTGTATGGGGTGCCGGCTACACCGATCTCTTGAGCATTTTGAATATCGGCGTTTACTCTGGGAGCAAATTCTCCGCTGTTCAGACAAGTGTCAAATGCTGTGGAGGAAAGCCCGACTTGTTTTGCTATATTAGTGAGTTCTTTAGGATCAAGGTTGTCATTTGAAGGAGTAATCTCGTAAAGTTTATTTATGTATTCCCAAAATTTGCTGTTACCTCCCAGATTGGCAGCGCATTCGGTAGCTTCGGCCTCTTTCAAAGATTTGGAGTGAAGAGCCGAGATGGGATCGTGGCGATAAATCCAGGCCACATTTCCGTCTTTGCCGTATTCTTGCATAATAGAATTCATGGTAGCGTGGAAGTCTTTACAATAAGGACATTCGGTATCGGAATATTCGATTACTAAAACTCTGGCCTTAGGACTGCCCAGTATGTGATCGTTGGCGTCTATTGGTCTCACGATACCCGATAGATCTTTCGATTTGGCCTGTTGCGCTTGGATGGGAGTCGGGTTTTCCTTGGTAATCTTGCCGTTTAAATAAATACCACCGGCAATAAGAAGCCCGGCAATGACTATGGACACCGGTAATGTTATTTTATCGCCTAAACTTTTTTTATTTTCATTTAAATTTTCATCCATATTTTTATATTATTTGTAAGTAACAAAATTATATCACAGATTTTGATTAAAAAGGCAAGGTATAGTTGAGAGCGGAAGATGGGGAGGGAATTTCCCAACCTGAAGTGTCCAGTTTAACTTCGTTTAAGTTTCCGCCTTCTTTGAAAATGAGTTTGTTGTTCTTAAGGGCATGTTCGTATAAATCTTTGGTTATGCGGACATCATCAAGACAATAATTTTTGACCTTTTCCACCTCGCCATCTCGCCACCATTTTATAGCATCCAGCCCGTGACCGGTTTTATTTGTGTTCAGAGTGCCTTCGGCGACTTGATCAAGCTTCATCCTCCGGCCGGCCGATTTTTGTAACTCTTTTAACAAATCAACACTTTTTATTTTGAACAAATCTCCCGGATAATATTTGTTGAGAAGAGGAATGTCAAAATGGTCGCCGTTAAAAGTTATAAACTGGTCGGTATTTTCAATAATAGTCCAAAGTTTGCCGAATTCTTCCACCAAAAAAGTGCTGTATTTGTCCCCTTCATATTCATAAATACCAACCACCGATATAGATAAATCAGCCGGATTGTTTGATCCGACATCTTGAAAAGAATTTGAAGTCTCTATATCAAAAACTATTTTACGCATCCCGTTAGAAGTTATGAATTATGTTATTAATCATTTAAATAAAGTCTTGTTATTAATTTCTGAAACTTCTAACGGGACGCATTTATTATTTTCACAATTTCATCAATACTGCCGGATTTTTCTTCACGAGTTTCGGTGTTTCTTATGGTGAAATTTTGACTCTTTAATTCTTCGGGGCCGATGGTTGAAACATATGGGATATTTCTTTTGTCCAAAGACTTAAGTTGGTCACCCAGCTTTTTTCCTGAAATATCAACAGCCACATTTACATCTTTTTCTCTCAAAATTCTTGCTATTTTATATACCTCTCCAACAGAAGTTTCCGGTGCCACGCAAATATAAAGTTTAGTGGAAGCATTTATTTTTGGTAATATTTTGTGAGTTTCCAAAAAGTTTTGAATGGTCACATCTCCCATACCAAAACCTACCCCTGGCATTGATTGACTGGTAAAAGCACTTACCAAATTGTCATATCGGCCACCACCAAAAAGAGAACGGGGATTTTCCTTGTCGGTATCAAAAACTTCAAAAACCGTGCCGGTGTAATAATCAAAACCGCGGACCAAAGTGGGAGTAAACACCAGATTGGAAATGCCGTTTTTACGAAGTGTTTGAATGATTTGATTTAAGCGTTTTACCGTTTGACTTTCACCCATCATAGTAAGCAATCCTTCGCCAAAATAAAGATCTTCCAAAAGTTCGCCCGCGCTTTTTTCTCCGACGAGCACCACAAGCGAATGCCTGAAATCTCCATCCGGCATTTTTTCTTTTTTATCCAAAAGGCGATAGACAAACTGCCTCTTGTCTTCTTCTATATTTATTTTTTTGAAAACTTCATCCAAAAGAGCTCTGCTACTTATCCTGATTTGGAAATCACCGTCTCCGGCGCCAAACTTTTTCATAATATCGTGGGCCACGGAAATTATTTCCACTTCGGCCATAAAATCGGAAACACCGAAAATATCAACGTTGAGTTGCCAGTGCTCGCGCAAACGCCCGCGCTGAGGTTTTTCGTATCTGAAAAGGTTGGGTATGGAGTACCAGCGGATGGGGGAGGGCAGTTCTTGGATTTTGCCGGCAATCATCCTCGCCACCGTTGGGGTCATCTCGGGACGCAGAGCCACATCTCTACCTCCACGGTCTTGGAAAGAATAAATCTGCTCACTCACGATTTCCTCGCTTGATTTGGATTTGTAAAGAGAGAGCGGTTCCAAAACCGAGGAATTGTATTCCACATAGCCCCAAGATTCGGACACTTTTTTCATCACTCCAAAAATATAATTCTGCACTGCCTGGTCAGCCGGATAAAAATCCCGCACTCCCTTGTAGCTTTCGGTCGATATTTTTTTGTCTCCAAAACCTAACATCTTTTTAATCTTCGGGTGGACCCGAGCGGACTCGAACCGCTTACCTCCTCATTGCAAATGAGGCGTTCTACCAGCTGAACTACGGGCCCGCTCTCGTATTTATAATATAGCATAAATTTGTTAATATGGAAAAATACCGGACGATTAGCTCAGTTGGTTAGAGCGCGCGATTCACATTCGCGAGGCCACAGGTTCAAATCCTGTATCGTCCACCACCGCGCCACGATAAAAATCGTGGCTTCGCGGTGCAAGCACCGGGGCTCATAGTAAAGTGGTAGTAAACGGCATTCGCAGTGCCGAGGCTCGGGTTCGATTCCCGATGAGTCCACCGAACAGAAAAAACACCAACTGCTTGGCGTTTTTTCGTGTGCGTGGAAGGCGCAACAATGTTTTTGTTTTGCGAAGCAAAGGCAAAAACTGCGAGCCGGGGTCGCGAGATTTTTCCGTCAGGAAAAATGCTCGTGACCACCAACCATTACTAGATAGACGGCGAGGTGAATGAGGTGGAGTAATAGCTGGTATTACTTGACGCATCGGTGCTAGAGATTGTGTAGTAATACAGAGTGCTGGTCGCTAGCCCCGAAAGATTTAGCTGGTGAAAATATGAGAGAGTGCCAGAACTGGCCATCGGAGAAGTCGTAGTAGCAACGGGAGCGGTGGTGCTAAACCAAATTTTGCTGTCAGAGGCCTCGTTGGTCACCCATATCACGCTCGTGGTGCTTGCGCTCAAACCGAGATTGGTAGCAAAAACAATGGTTGGAGGAGTCGTGTCTGACACAGGAGTAGTCGTTGTGAGTGTTTTAAAGTTGCGTACATTTGATTGGACTATGGTTGAGCTGGCATTTTGAGTTTTTATGACGTAGAAGTATTTAGTGTTGGGAGCGAGGATGTTTAGAGTAACCTGATGTGAAAGAGTGAAAGGTCCCGCGCTTTCGGAAACGGTGCTGGTTAAAGTAGAACTGCTCAATCCAAACAAAACTGATCCCTGGGTTGGCTGGTTCGTGTTCCAACTTACGATAGCCGTGGTCGTGCTGGGAACAGCGTTGATATTATTTATGCGGAGATTACCGTTGTTTTGCTGGCCACCGTTATTATCTTCATCTTTATTATCGTTGCTGTCATTGTTGTGATAATTTTTGTTTCCCCAAAACCAATCAAAGAACTTGTTTGGATTTGAACGGCTTCTTATGGAGCTCATGAATGATCCCCAGGAAAAACTGGATTTTACATTTTCTTTCATCTGTTTTATTTCCTGCTTCATATCCTGTTTTGCCTGCTTTATCTCTTGCTTCACTTGTTTTACTTCCTGGCGAACCTCATTTTTACCATTGGAGCTGTTATCGGCAAAAACCAACGACGGGCTCATAGCCGTAATTCCATAGAACGACATTACGATGGCCAAAAATACACTGTTTAACTTTTTCATCCCGTTAGAAGTTTTCATGTTTTTTATTATTACTGAATCCTATTAGACCTTTGAACTTCTAACGGGATTCATATTTTTAAAATTAATTGTAATTAATGAACCCGACACTTAATCTGACGTCTATGTATAACCGGCCTTACATGGCATTTTTTTTGGATTTGTATCATAATAATGCGGTAATTTTCCAAACCGGCCCGGTAATAAATGGGCCAACCAATCGTCTATATTTATGGAAAGACTCGAAAAAACATTCCTTGACTCATACAACGTCCACTCGGATGAAATATTCAGGTTCATCTTCTTCAAGCTCTCCGACAGGGAAAAGGCCAAAGACATTCTTCAGGATGTATTTATGAAGACTTGGCTGTATATGTCAAAAAACGCTAAGATTGAAAACATAAGAGCTTTTTTGTATAAAACAGCAAGCAACGCCGTCATAGATGAATATAGGAGACAGAGTAGGAAGGATAATTTGAACGAATCTCTGGAGACTCTTTCCGAAGAATCCGGATACGATCCCGGCTCTGACGACACCGATTTGCTGATAGACAAAATAGACAGTGAGCAGGCAATGAAGTTCATTAAGGAGTTGCCAGAAGTTTATGCCGAGACTTTGTTTTTGAGGTATACAGAAAACAAAAGTATTTCAGAAATTGCTGACATAACCGGCCGGTCCGACAATGCAATCTCTGTGCAACTCAACAGGGGCATTAAGAAACTGAAAATGTTGATTGCAGAAAAATATGGATCCCGTTAGAAATCACGAAGATTAAAATTATGATAAACACAATTAGCAGATTAAATAAAATAGGAGAGAGCATACTAGAGTGTGTAATCTTCTATTTCTAACGGGATGGAAAAACTATTTTCAAAAATAAAGAAAGAAACTCTGAGCGCGGAAGAAAAAGCAAAGATTTTTTATTCTCTCAGAGATTTTGTAGCCCAAAATCCGGTGCGAAGCATTAAATCGCCATTTTATGAAATGTGGTTTATATTGGGACAGAGAACAATTGTTGTGCCAACGGCTATTGTACTTGTTTTTATTTTGGTTACCGGCACAGTCTTTGCCGCCGGCAATTCACTGCCCGGAAGCACATTGTATCCGGTGAAAATGCTGAGAGAAAATGTGGAATCGCTCGTCGCTACCAACACAAAGTCCAAAGCTCAAATTGAAGCCACTCACGCCATTTCCAGACTGCAGGAAGTAGAACAAATGGTGACCTCCGGCGGACAATTGGATACAAACGTGAGAAAACAAATAGAGAGCGATTTTGAATCACAAGTGAAAAATGCGACAAACCACATAAACAAACTGAGAGACGGGGGTGACGGGAAAGACGCCTCAAAGATACGGTCTGATTTTAAGTCTTTATTGACTGAGCACGAAAAAACTATCACTGAATTATCAAATAGTACCAGTACAAAAATCAAGACCAGAGAGGAGTTGTCCAACGTGATTTCCAATATTCGTTCGAGGATTGAAGATGCGTCAAATGAAGATGGACACAAATCGCGAAAACCGGATAATGAAAACCATTAGAACTATTCCTTTGCCAAAGTCTTGGAAATAAGGTGAGAGAGAAATTCTTTGATGTTGCTTCCGATGGCTTCCAGAGATTTAATAAAAGAAGAGCGGTGGGAAAGCTCGGGCAATGTATTGACTTCAAGAGCAAAAAGCCCGCGTCGGGGGTGGAGAATGAAATCGGAACGGGAATAATGGCGCAGGCCAAGAGCTTTGTGTATGAGAGTAGTAGCTTCTTGAATTTGTCTTTTTTCATCTTCATTAAAATTACCCGGGATTTTAAATCTTGATTCCAGGTTTTTATATTTGGAATCATAATCATAGAAAGCATCTTTTTTATTCTGGCTGATTTCTACCGGCAAAAGAGTATAGAGAAATTGCCCGCGGAATCCTTCAATCGCTCCACAAGTGGCTTCTTTGCCGTTTATAAATTCTTCCACCAAAATCTTGGGGGAATGTTCAAAAGATTTTTTCAAAGCATTTTTTATCTGACCCGGGTTTTCTACAAAAGAAACTCCCAGCGATGAACCCGAATTAATGGGTTTGACAATAATGGGGAAGGGCAGATTTTCGTTTATCTCTTTCGTCATTTCTTCCGCAGTTTTCCCTTCATCCTCTCTCAGCAAAATGTGGTGCGGGGTTTTCAAACCTGAAAGACTAAAAACATTTTTAGACATCATTTTATTCATACCCAGCGCGGAAGAAAGCGAATCAGAGCCCGTGTAGGGGATGCCAAAGTTTTCCAAAAATTTTTGTATGGTGCCGTCTTCTCCGAAAGCTCCATGCATGGCGTTGACCACCACATCGACGCTTTTAAGGATTTTGTATGGGTCCTTCTCCAAACCGCTGGTGTGCCATACACCTTCTTTGGAAATAAAAATGTCCAACGGTTCGTATTTATCTGGAAGGTTGGCGAGAATAGTGCTTCCTGTTTTCAAAGATACGTCATATTCGGGCGACGGCCCGCCTCTTAGCACCCCTACTCTAATTTTGTGGGAGAAGGACATAATTTTATTTTATCACAAAAAGAACCTCATCCCCAGCCCTTCCCCTAGAAGCAGGGGAAGGGAGGAGGAATAGATGCAAGAATTATCGATATGTGAGATATGTTTCCCCTCTCCTGCATCTAGGAGAGGGGCAAGGGGTGAGGTTGTGTTATAATGCCTGCATGGAAATCGCACTATACAGGAAATACAGACCCCAGAGTTTTAAGGAAGTGAAGGGACAGGATCACATTGTTTCTGTGTTGGAAAATGAAGCCAAAACCGGCAAAGTTTCTCACGCCTATCTTTTTTCGGGGAGCAGAGGTACGGGGAAAACGAGCATGGCGCGCATTTTCGCCAAGGCGCTCGGGGTGAGCAGTGAAGACATTTACGAAATGGATGCCGCTTCAAACAGAGGCATTGATGAAATAAGAGAGATAAGAGACGCTGTGCACACTTACCCTTATTCCTCAAAATACAAAGTCTATATTATGGACGAAGCTCATATGCTCACCAAAGAGGCATGGAATGCATTCCTCAAAACTTTGGAGGA
>JAZDOB010000019.1:0-18258 GCA_043799105.1 Candidatus Zambryskiibacteriota bacterium | reverse complement strand
TTTTCACTCAAAAATATTGGGTGGACCCACTGGTTAATTTTATTTTGAAACAGGAAACAGAAGTCGCTATCAAAAACGACCCGCTTAATACAACTTACATTATAGAAGGGAAAACATTTGTACTGACGGACGGAAAAGCGGAAGGCGTGCAGGTTTTTGGCGAGCCGGTTTATGGTGACGGGGTAGATGATGCGGCTCTTTTATTGACGATGCAATCTGGCGGAAGCGGGACTTTCTTTTATGCCGTTGAAGCCATAAGTGTGGGCGGAAGATATAAAGGGACAAACGCTGTGTTTTTGGGGGACAGGATTGCTCCGCAAAATATAAATATAATTGATGGCGTGGCTGTGGCTAATTTTGCCGATAGGAATCCGGGAGAAAGTTTCGCCGTGCAGCCTTCGCTTGGTAAAAGCATTTGGTTAAACCTCACCGCTGACAGTTTGGTCGGTGTCACGAAATAAAATTTATTGCAGGGGGTTTTCAAAGTGCTATATTGGGGGCGGGAGGTGATAACATGGCTAAAACCATTATTGATTGGTGCGGGGACTGGGGCGAAACTGTTCCCATTATCGAGAAAGCGGTTGAGGATGGAGAAATACTTGAGATTAATCTTCCGCTGGGCGAGTGGGAAAAACTGAGGAACAGCCGGAGAGAACTTACCAGCCGACTTTCCGAACTTGCGGCTTCCAGAATTCAGTTTCTTTACTTTCCCAACGGCAGGTATGCTCTGTTCATAGGGAATGGGGTATTTCGCTGATTGTGATATAGCGCAGAATACCAGAACCATTGGGCTTGGCGGGAGCATATTATAAAAACTCCCGCCCGGCTCTTTTTTGTTTTGAAAAAAAAGAAAGCCCGTTCCGCATATACGGAACGGGCTTTGTTTGAGTGGCCGGAGCCCCCTCTGCCCCTGACGGGACAGTTCTGCTCCGGCCACCGTTGAGAGATGTTCTTCTCTAGATGGGGAGTATATCAATTATGGTATGGCCGTCAAATCGTGAAAAAGGTGCGGGGTTTGACCCCGTTAGAGATCCGAAACATAAGTTTCGGCAGAACCTAAAGGTTCTTATCTCTAACGGGGTTTGACATTAAAAGCTTATTTGGTAGTATATTACTTGTCCCGCTCTGCGGGATTAATATTGTCAATGAAATAAACAGACTATGTCGAGATCGCTCAAAAAAGGCCCCTACGTTGACCCGAGGGTGCTCAAAAAAATAGAAGGCAAAAAACCGCAGGAAACCGGGGTTATTAAAACGTGGTCAAGGGCGTGTGTCATCTCGCCGGAAATGGTGGGCTTCATCTTTGGAGTGCACAACGGCAGAGATCACATTGAAGTTTTGGTCAGTGAAGATATGGTCGGCCACAGACTTGGTGAATTTTCTTTAACCCGCAAATTTATAAAACACGGTGGTAAGATGCAGAAAGATTTGGAAGCCAAGAAAAAGGAAGATGAGATAAACGCCGCTAAGGGGGCCAAAGAGGCGGTAGCGGCTAAAAAATAGCATGACACAAATACACGAATGAGCACGAATGACACAAATAAAAATAAAATGAGCGAAATAACAGCACAGTTGAATAATTACAGACAATCACCAAGAAAAGTGAGGGTGGTGTCTGATGCCATTAAGGGCAAGTTTGTTAAGGATGCCAAAAGCAGATTGGATTTCATAACCAAACGAGCCACCGGCCCCTTACATAAACTTTTGAATTCGGCTGTAGCCAACGCCAAAAATCTGGGAGTGAGCGTTGATAATCTTTGGGTCAAATCCATTACAGTTGATGGCGGGAAGATATTGTATAGACGCAGACCCGTTTCTCACGGCTCGGCTCACGTTATTCATAAGAGAACAAGCCACGTGAAAATAGTTTTAATTGAAAAAATTCCCACTTCGCCAACCACTTCGCTAAAGCTACGCGGCTCAGGAAAGCTTCGCGGGACTAAAGAAAAATAATATGACACATACAGTTCATCCATATGCACATAGACTTGGCATCATTCGCGACTGGAAGTCGCGCTGGTTTGGCGTCAAATCAAAGTACAAAGAAAATTTGAGGGGAGATATTTTGATTTTTGAATATTTGAAGAAACGTTTGAAAGGTTGTTTTGTAAACTCTACCGAAATTGAGAGAAGCGCCAAAACTTTTAGAATTATTATTGAAACTTCTCGCCCCGGTTTTATCATCGGCCGAAACGGGGAGGGAATGACGAAACTGAGAGATGACATTTTGCGTTTTTTGAAACGCCACAAATTAAACTTCAAAGAAGAACTTAAAATAGATGTCAAAGAAGTAAAATCGCCGGAATCAAGCGCCATGATAGTGGCACAGATGGTCGCCGAAGGGCTGGAAAAAAGATTGCCTTTCAGGAGAGTGGCTAAGACTATGATTGAAAAAGCTTTTGCCAACCGTGATGTGAAGGGGGTCAAAATCACCCTCTCTGGCATTATGGGTGGTTCCAATATGGCCAGAGTGGAGACCAAAAAAGTCGGTCGTATCCCGTTGCAAACCCTGAGGGCCGATATTGATTATGCTCTTTATGAAGCTCAACTGCCACTCGGAAAAATCGGTATAAAAGTTTGGATTTATAAGGGAGAGATTTTTGCGAAGCAAAGATAAATAATTCCAATTGACTTAATTAATCTAAAAATATGTTATTCCCTAAAAAAGTTAAATACAGAAAGTGGCACACTATGCGCGAGAATCCCAAAAAGGTTGGACCAGCCACCCGCGGTATTGAGGTGTCTTTTGGCTCCCACGGACTCAAGGCGATGGATCCGGGCCGTATTTCTTCCAAGCAGATTGAATCGGCCAGAAAGGCCATCACTCATAACTTGGGTAAAACCGGCCGAGTTTGGATACGTATTTTCCCCGATATGCCCTTCACCAAAAAGCCGGCTGAAGTGAAAATGGGTAAAGGCAAGGGTGATATAGAGGGATATTGTGTCAGAGTAAAGGCGGGACAAGTGATGTTTGAGGTGGATGGAGCAACGGCTCCAATCGCCACTGAATCACTTCGCAAGGGCGGTACCAAGATGCCCATAAAGACCAAGGTGGTAACGAGAGAATAATATGAATCCCGTTAGAAATCACGAAGATTAAAATTATGAATCCCGTTAGAGTTTTACATAAAGATAATTAAAGTAAAAATATTAACATGCAGATAAATATATCAAAAATGGTTTTATAAAGTAATCAAAAACTCTAACGGGATGAAAAACACAATTAACAGATCAAATAAAATAGAAGGAAATGCATCAGAGTGTGTAATCTTCTATTTCTAACGGGATGAAAAACGAATACAATAAAAAGAATAAAGCCGATTTGGAAAAAGAACTTGGCGAAAAGAGAGTGGCAATTCGCGATATCCGTTTTGATACGGCCGGCAGTAAGAGCAAAAATGTTAAAGAACAAAAAATGATAAAGAAAAATATAGCCAGAATTAAAACGGCATTAAGAAGTAGCAAATAGCCGGTAGTTAACGGAAAGAATATGGAAAAAACAAAAATAAAAAAGAATACAGAAGAAAAAATAGGAGGTAAAATCTTAAGAGGAATTGTTGTTTCAGACAAAATGAAGGACACTTGCGTGGTTTCGGTGGTTAGATTTATAAAACACAAAAAATACAAAAAATATTATAAAGTAAGCAAAAAGTATAAAGCTCACGATGCCGGCAATACCAAAAAAATAGGGGACAAAGTCTCAATAAAAGAAAGCAGGCCGATTTCAAAAGACAAACATTTCGTGGTATTAAACTAAAAACATGATTCAACCGAGATCAATAGTGAAAATAGCTGACAACTCAGGCGCCAAGATAGGCCGGGTGTTTAAGATACTGGGCAGTTCTAAAAAGAGATATGCCAAGATAGGGGAACTGGTTATTTTTTCTGTGCAAAAAGCCGAACCGAGAAAAGAAATAAAGAAGAAGGCGGTGCTTTTGGGACTAGTAGTCCGCCAGAAAGCGCCTTTGAGACGAAAAGACGGCTCCTACATTCGTTTTGATGAAAATGCCGTCATAGTGGTGGAACAGAAAAAAGGCGAGATTATTCCTAAAGCGGGCAGGATATTCGGTCCTATTCCGAGAGAAATTGCCGAGTTGGGATATCAGGCAATCGTGTCATTAGCGCCGGAAGTGATTTGAGTGAAGCGAAAATCACCCAGCCCCAATTTTGCTAAAATTGATAGAGTATGCATAATAACAATACAAATCTCAATATTGAAAATAAAAAATTGTCTATGCCCCTGACAATTTTTTGGAACAAACTAGTGGCAAAATTGGGGCTGGGTCATTATTTTCTAAGACTCACCAAGGTTCGTCAAGAAAATATATGAAAATAAAAAAGGGAGACAAAGTAATAGTAATAACAGGCAAAGACAAAGGGAAATCCGGTGTCATTTTAAGAACTTTTCCAAAAGATTTGGCTGTGTTGGTTGAGGGTATAAATAAAAAGAAACTACACAAAAGACCGAAAAAAAGCAATGAAAAAGGCAAAATCATAGAACAAGCCACACCGATTAATGTTTCCAATGTTAAAAAAGTAACATGACACCAATACACGAATTTGCACGAATGACACGAATAAGTCAAAAGCAAAATATTCGTAAATTCGCATGAATTAGTGGATTAGTGTCGCAAAAATTATATGAAATTAATGAAAGAAAAAACAAAGGAAGCATTCAAGGAACTCAAAGAAAAATTGGGATTGAAAAATATTATGCAGTCTCCCAAGATTGTAAAAGTAGTTGTTAACGCAGGAGTCGGTTCTTTCAGCGACAAAAAGAAAATAGATGTTGTTTTGGATAGATTGGCCAAGATTACAGGGCAAAGACCCATAAAAAGAGGCGCCAAAAAATCAATTGCCACTTTTAAATCAAGAGAGGGCGATATTGTCGGAGTGCAGATAACTTTGCGGGGCGAAAGAATGTGGAGCTTTTTGGACCGCCTTTTTCATATCGCTCTGCCACGAACGAAAGACTTCAGAGGCATTTCACCAGACGCCGTTGATGAGATGGGCAACTACACTCTTTCCATAAAAGAACACATAGTTTTTCCTGAAACTGCCGATGAGGATCTCAAAGACGTATTTGGATTTTCCGCCACCATTGTCACTTCTCTCAAAAATAAATCCGACACTTTGGAATTTTTCAAAGCCCTCGGCTTTCCGTTCAGGAAAAAATAATTGATTCTTACGGTTGACTGTGATAAAAATAGGCCAGGAGGTGCACATGAGAAGTGCCTGTATTTTTCTTGTAGAAGACGATCCCGAGGTGGTATTCGCAGTAAACAGACTCCTTTCGCATGGAAGCCACGAAATAGTCTTGTGGGTTTCCAATCTGAAAGATGCATTGGCCGCCATCGCTGGCGGTAGGTTAGAAGACAGAGCTGTTGACGTCGCCATAGTTGACGCCAATTTTCCGGAAAAAGCCGGAGAGCAGAGCAATATCTCCGGCGGGCCAATAGTCGCCGAAGCAATAAGGGCGGCCAGCCCCCACGTAAAGATAATCGCTTTCTCCGATGATCCCGAAGAGACAGCTTCATATGGAGACATTCATGTTAACAAAGTAAACTCAACAAATCTTCTCAGGAAGATTTCTGTCCTCTGACGGACTTATCGCTCCGCCGGAAAATCGCCCGCGATTTTCCGGCGGAGCGATTTTCTTTTTAGGAAAAACCTCATCCCATCCCGCCAAGGCGGGATTGCCCTTCCCCTGGGCGCAGGGGAAGGGAAAAAGGAAAAATACTAGAACTATTTGCTGTGTGAAATATGTTTCCCCTCTCCTGTATCTAGGAGAGGGGTAAGGGGTGCGGTTAATGAGCCACAAAGAGGCCGATGACGCGACGAAAACCGGCGGAGAGGAGGGCTCGGCGAGCTTCCGATAGAGAGGCGCCAGTCGTATAGACATCGTCAAGGACGATGACTATACGACCCTGAGCTTGTCGAAGGGTAGCTATCATCGAGTCTCTGACGTTTTCTTCTCTTTCTTCTCTGCCCAGCTCTGTTTGCCTTTTGGTTTCCCTTACCTTTTTTAAGGTATTGTAAGAAACTTCTATATTATTTCCGCCCGACTTTTTTATTTCTCTTACAAGCTCTTCGCACTGATTGAAACCCCTTTTCCTTTTTTCAATTTTGCTCATAGGCATAGGCACAAGGAGGGGAGGCGCGCCTTCAAAAAGAGCGATTTCGGAGGACATTTCCACTATTTCTTCATATAAATAAATTGCAATTCTTTTCCTCAGATTGGCGTTATTTTTGTATTTTATGGCTTTGACTATAAGTCTCACCATCTTATTTTGGTAGTCAAACAAAACGAATATATCTTTGGAATAAACAGCTGATTTGGGAAGAAGTTCTCGCATTGCGCTTACGGAAAGACCCAAAAGCTTTTGGGTTTTTATATTCTCGGGAACCAGCAAGTTTTGAACATATTCAACAATCTTTTTCCACATGCTATAATCATACAGTATGAGTCTCGTTAGAGATAACGGAAACCTAAATATGAAGAATATATTTATTAAATTAATTACGATCGGAGATAGCACCTTGAGAAGTGCGGTTTCCTATCTCTAACGGGATGAGTTTTATTTCTGATATTTTCAAAAAGAAAAATACAAGCGCCTTGGGCATTGATATCGGCTCTTCTTCCATCAAAGTTGTTCAGCTTCAAAAAAAAGGAAGCAAGGCGATACTCCAAACTTATGGCGAACTTTCTTTGGGTCCCTATGCGGGAGCTTCTATCGGCCAATCCACCAACCTTCCTATAGACAAAACAGTGCAGGCAGTAAATGATTTGCTCTCCGAAAAGGAAGTTGCCATCAGCACCAGAGTTTGCGGTCTGGCCATCCCCTTCAAGGCGTCATTGCTTTCCATTATAGAAATGCCGGACATAGGGCAAAAGGAGCTGGCGGGAATGGTGCCTATCGAAGCTCGCAAATATATTCCGGTGCCGATATCGGACGTTACTATTGATTGGTCTATCATACCCAAATCGGAAGTTGAGGAAAATGTCTCTCAAATTAAAAACCAAAACAAGGGCAAGACGGTGGAGATTTTACTGGTGGCAATTCATAATAATATTATCAATCAGTATAAAGAGGTGGTCTCCAAGACCCAGCTTGATGCCAAATTTTTTGAAATAGAGGTGTTCAGTTCCATGAGAGCGATTTTGGAAGGGGTACAGGGGCCGGTTATGATTTTTGATATGGGCGCTTCAACCACCAAATTATATCTGGTAGACAGGGGGTTGATTCATTATTCTCATACTATAGAGAAAGGTTCTCAGGATATCACTTTAAATGTCGCCAGAACGCTGAATATTTCTACGGAAGAAGCGGAAGTAATGAAAAGATCTATCGGGATGGGCAAGACTGTAGACGGTGTTGATCTTTCGGAAACAGTGTCGGTGATTGCCGATAATATATTTTCCGAAGCTAACAGATTTTTGTTTGAATTCCAAAAAAAGATGAATCAAAATATAAAATCGGTGTTTTTAATCGGTGGGGGGTCGGCCCTTCGCGGTTTCAGAGATCTAGCGGCTCAAAATTTCAAAGTGGAGGTGATTGCTGGCAATCCGTTTGAAAAAGTAGAAGTGCCGGCCTTTTTGGAAAATATTCTCAAAGAAACTGGCCCCGAGTTTACCGTCGCCGTTGGCGCGGCACTCCGGTGTTTGCAGGAAATCTAGCCCCACCCACCGCTTTCACGACCCCACTCCGTCCGCCTTATGGCGTTCTGCCCCTCACCTTGCGAAGGTGAGGGGCTACATACCAAAACCCCTTATTTTGAGGCATATTTTGCCAAATCCACCAAAATGGCTTGACAGAACCACTCAATTATGCTATACTTGTAGTAGTTAAGCTGTACATTGGTAAAGCAATAATAGCCTTCAATTCTTGAGAGGTCTGAAATGGGAAAACTTGTGATTGGCGGTTCGTCTCTTGGCAGCACAAAAATGGGAATACCTATTTGTGCCGAAAGGGATATTTTTTTATCCATATACTTTTCAATGCGTGAAATAGGTCTTTCAAAACCGATTTCAATTGAGGCCATCGTTCTATTCTGGTCTGAAAATGCTGACAGCAGACTTGTCAGCATGGATGAAAACACAATACTCGTTTCCTGTGTTAGTGATGCGAGATTCAAGATTGCTTCAATCGCTTCAGACTTAACGGAATGGTTCAAGCTTTCACCTCAAGAAAACACCGTTCTTTGCAAGAAGCTGGCTGATGACTGGGAACTGTCCTGTCGTCAATACAGGGAATGTTGTGAAAGATTATCGTAGTCCCGCACAGAAAAGTCGCACACGCGATCATCTGTGTGGGACTTTTCTTTTATATTTTTCCCCTCACCTTCGCAAGGTGAGGGGCGACTTGCCGTAAGGCAAGTGGGGTGGGGTCGAGGAATTTCGGGAAAAAGAAAAGTAATCAACACAATTTATTCCACTTGCGTATACTTTTGGGGTATAATTACTTTTGAGTTATGGCGCCAAATTTTAAATCATCATTTATTCCCAAAGGACCGGTGACCGAAGAGGTTTTTAAAAAGAAAAAAGCCGGTTTTCTTGGCGTCTTAGTGGTTTCTCTGTTTATTTCTTCGATAGTTATTTCTATAGCGATGTATGTTTACAAAGGTATTGTAAAAAGTGATATCCAAAACTTGGAGTTGCAATTGGCGGAGGCCGAAAAAAATATAGACAAGAAAACTATCAATGAAATGTCTCAGTTCAGCAAAAAATTAAACGTTGCTAAAGCCATCGTTCTTAAACACCAGGTGGTATCGAAGTTTTTGGAAACTCTCGCTTCGTCGACAGTCAGCACTGTTCAGTTTAACAATTTTAATTACGGCAATTTGGAAGAAGGCAAACTTTCCGTCAATTTGCAGGGCGAGGCGGCAAGTTACGCCAGCATTGCTTTACAAGAAAGCATATTTTCCCAGAATAAATACTTCAAGTCGATATCATTTTCAAATTTAAATTTGTCGGACAAAGGCTCGGTTTCTTTTGGTTTGGTTATTTCGGTTGATTCGCAAATTTCCGCTTACTCCCCATAAATTAAAAATATGAGCAGTATTTCTATAATTGCATACATAATACTTACTCTTTCTATCGGGTATGCTTTTGCTTATTCTTCGTTTGGGGATGTAAATGTACTTCTAGATCAAAAACAGAAATATTTGGATTCTCTGGATATGGTCAACAATATCGAAAACAAAAAAAATGAGTTGTTGACCGAGTTTAATAGAATATCCCTTGATGATAAGAAAAATATAGAAACCGTTCTGCCGAACTCTTCTGATTTTGTAAAATTAATTTCCCAAATTGACGCAGTAGCGGCGAAATACGGAATATCAATAGATAAAATTTCTTCAAAAGAAGTCAATTCTTCTACCGGTACTTCGATAGAAAATGCAGAACCTTCAAAAACTTATCGTTCCGAAATCATCGGGTTTTCTTTCGTCGCTTCATACGCCAAATTCAACACCTTTTTGAGAGATCTGGAAAAAAGTTTGCGGATTTTGGACGTGAGGTCCGTAAAATTGAGTGCCCAAAAAGATGGAATGTATTCGTATGATGTCGAGTTTGAAACATATTGGTGGCCCAACTAATTATGAATCCCGTTAGAAATAGCGGGAAAATTAAGATAAATGATAAAATATAATAAATTTCTAACGGGATGAAAAATTTTAAAAACAAACGCACCGCTATATTAGCCATAATTCTTCTGGGGCTTTTGATTTTAGCCTATAAGATGATGTTTGCTCCGACCGACGAGGAGTTGTTGGTTGACGAGAATATCATAGCAAGCGAAAGAGTGGAAAAAATACTCAGAGATATTGAAAATATAAATTTTGATACAAGCATAATAGAAAACCAAAATTTTAAATCCCTTAAAAGTATCGAAATCCCCATGATATCTTTGCCTGTCGGCAGAGAGAATCCTTTCTCCGGTGTTTTGAAATCAAATTAATATTCCAAATTATGAGTATTTTAGATGTTCTTATAAAACAGGGGGTCATTGAAACTAAAGATCTTTCTTCAATAAAAGAAAAGATTGAATCCTCCGGGAATGATATTGAAGAAATACTCCCGTCTTTTGGGGTGAGTGAAGATGATATCTTGCGGGCCAAATCCGAATATTACGCCGTACCCGTCAAAAAGATTGACCTTTCTCTCATAACAGGCAAAATCCTTGACTATGTTCCGGAAGAAGCCGCGGTTTATTATCAGTTTGTCCCTATCGGGGTAAACGACGGAGTTTTGGAGGTGGGGGTAACTGATCCGGACAATATTTCGGCTCGTGATGCCTTAAATTTCATATCTTCAAAAATAAATCTGCCGTTCAAAACTTTTATTATTTCCCAGAATGATTTTAATAAAGTTATAAATCTATACAAGGGTCTTTCCGGTGAAGTGACCAAGGCGCTCTCCGAACTTGAAACTGAATTTGTGACTGAGTTGGGTAAAAATGACGAGGATGAAGAAGGCGAAAGCAAAGATAAAAAAGTTAAGGAATTTGAAGGAACGGAAGATGTAAGTGATCTGAATACAACAGAAGACAAAGGTACTAAAATTATAGAAAATGCCCCGGTTACAAAAATCGTGGCGACTATTTTGAGATATGCCATTGATGGGCGGGCATCCGACATTCATATAGAACCTACGTCCGCAAATGTGCGGGTTCGTTTCAGGGTGGATGGCATTATGAATACCAGCATCGTCCTGCCAATGAGAGTGCATAGCGCGGTAGTGGCCAGGATAAAAATTATGTCCAATATGAGACTGGACGAAAAAAGAAAACCGCAGGATGGTCGGTTTAGCGCCAAACTGGATGAGAGAAAAATAGATTTCAGAGTTTCCACTTTCCCGACTCATTTTGGCGAAAAAGTGGTTATCCGTATTTTGGACCAGGAGAAAGGTATAAAAAAACTAAACGAACTCGGTCTGAGCAAGAAAAATCTGGAACAAATTATGGCCGCCATTGACCGTCCTTACGGACTCATACTCATTTCGGGCCCTACCGGTAGCGGTAAATCTACCACTCTGTATGCCATGATGAATGAAGTTGATAAAGATCACAAAAACGTTCTCTCTTTGGAAGATCCAATAGAATATGACATGGAAGGCATGAGCCAATCCCAAGTAATGCCGGAGATCGGGTACACCTTTGCTTCCGGTCTCCGTACCACTTTGCGACAAGACCCGGACATCATAATGGTGGGTGAGATTCGTGACAAAGAGACCGCCCAACTGGCCATCCAAGCGGCTCTTACCGGACATTTAGTCTTTTCAACTATCCACACCAACAACGCCATAGGTGTGGTTCCGCGTCTCATTGATATGGGTGTAGACCCTTATCTTATTGCTCCCACTTTGGTGCTGGCTATCGCCCAACGACTGGCCAGGGCTCTTGCTCCTGGCGCCGGTAAGCCCATACCCGTAGATACGGGCATTAAAATGATGATAGACAAACAGTTTGTGGATTTGCCGGAAGCTTACAAAAAAGGGATTTCATTTGGCAAAGAACTTTACGGAATTTCTCCGGGTCCGAATTGCCCGAGTGGCATCAAAGGCCGAGTGGCAATAATGGAAGTGTTGGAAGTTGATAAGGAGATGGAACAGATTATTCTTAAAAATCCGACCGAACAGGAGATTTGGAAATATGCAAGAACCAAAGGCATGCTCACTATGAAAGATGATGCTCTAATCAAGACTTTCAATAAGACGATTCCATTTGAAGAATATAATACTTTTTAGAATAATGTATAATACTAAACATATGTCAGAAACAAACAAACAATATAATATTATGATAGTGGATGACGATGATTTTTTGGTAGATATGTATGCCACCAAGTTTAGCAACAGCGGTATTACCGTTGATGCTTGTAAATCGGGGGAATCTTTGCTGGAAAAATTAAAAGCCGGAGCAAAACCGGATTTGATACTGTTGGATATTGTAATGCCAAACATGAGTGGCATAGAGGCCCTCAGAAAAATGCGAGAGCAAAAAATAGGGGAAGGGATTCCAGTCGCTATGCTCACTAATCAAAATGATGAAAAAGACATAGAAGAAACCAAAAAATTGGGAGTTTCCTGTTATATAGTTAAAGCTTCAGCCACTCCATCTGAGGTGGTGGAAGAAGTGACGAAAGTTATTAAGAAATCAAACGCTTAGCTTTATTTTTATGGATCCCGTTAGAAATCGCGAAGATTAAAATCATGAAAAATACAATTATTAGATTAAGTACAATAGAAGAGAGCACACTAGAGTGTGTAATCTTCTATTTCTAACGGGATGGAAGATCTAGATACGCTTACAGAACTGGTGATTAAAGAGGGGGCTTCGGATTTGCACATATCCGAAGACAGAAATCCGTTCATTAGAATTTCCGGCCAACTTATGCCTCTGTCAAAATATCCGAAATTCACCAAGGTCTTGATGGGAAATATCTTAGACAAAACCCTTTCCGATTTAAAGAAGGAAACATTTAAGACGTCTCAAAGCGCTGATTTTGCTTATGACCACAAAGGAGAAAGATTCAGGACCCACGCATTCATAGACAACAAAAAAATCTGCATAACTTTCCGCCATATTCCCAAAAAAATACCATCGCTTACCGAACTAAACCTTCCGGAAAATCTGGCTAATTTCGCCAGATTAAAGTCGGGCTTCTTCCTTGTCGTCGGTCCCACCGGTCACGGCAAATCGACCACTTTGGCCTCAATGTTGGAAGTTATAAATAATGAAAGGCTGGAAAATATGATTACCATAGAAGATCCAATAGAATATCTTTTCACTGCCAAAAAATCCATCATTCATCAAAGAGAAGTCGGTATGGATACTCCGAGTTTCGCTACCGCTTTGCACGATTCTTTCAGGGCCGATGTGAATGTGATAATGGTAGGAGAAATGAGAGATTCAGATACCATGTCTACCGCGGTTTCGGCAGCGGAAACGGGCCACCTTGTGCTTTCTACTCTGCACACCAACAACGCCGCTCAAACCGTTGACCGCATCATAGATTCATTCAGTCCCAATCAACAAAATCAGATACGTATTCAGCTGGCGGCTTCTTTGTCCGGCATATTTTCTCAAAGGTTAATTCCAAAAATATCGGGCGGTTTGATTCCGGCTTACGAGCTTATGGTAAATAATACGGCTGTAGCGAACCTTATTAGAGATAAACGAACCCACGAATTAAATACAGTTATTGAAACTGGTTCACAGGAAGGGATGATTGATTTCAACAGATGTCTGGTGGAAAAAGTAAATGCCGGAGAAATCACAATTGAAAATGCCTACCTGTTTTCAACCAATCCGCGATCTTTGGAAAAGATGCTATAACCTTATGCTTTTTTTATATAAAACAATCAACAAAAACGGGGAAAGAGAAGAGGGTACCATAGAAGCTTTCAGCATGGATACAGCCATTGTTTCTTTGCAAAGAAGAGGTTTGGCGGTCTCTTCCATAAAACCCAAAAATGAAGATGACGGGGATATACTGAAAAAAATTCCTTTCTTGAATAAAGTTTCCAACAGGGACATAGTCATTCTTTCAAGGCAAATGTCCACCCTTTTCGAGGCCCAAGTTTCGGCCCTGAGGGTCTTTAAACTTATTGGTACCGAAGCGGAAAATCTTACCTTGAGAAAACATCTGCTTAAAGTGGTAGACGATTTACAAGGGGGCGCTTCCATATCGGCCGCTCTTTCCAAACACCCGGATATATTTTCGGATTTTTATGTCAATATGGTCAAAGCGGGGGAAGAGTCGGGCCACATAGACCAGACCTTCTCTTATTTAGCCGACTATATGGACCGCAATTATGAAGTCTCGTCCAAAGCCAAAAACGCCTTGATATACCCGGCCTTTGTCGTGTTCACCTTTATATCCGTTATGATTTTGATGTTTACGGTTATAGTGCCCAAAATCGGGGCCATCATAAAAGAATCTGCTCAAGAGGTGCCCTTTTACACCAAAATTGTTTTTTGGGTCAGTGATTTGTTTGTCAATAATTGGATGATAATGCTCCTGGCATTAATCGCTCTGATTGTCGGATTTGTCTGGTATAGCAGGACCAAAGAAGGGAAAAGATGGATTTCAAACGCCAGACTTTATATTCCTTATGTCGGTGACCTCTACAGAAAATTATATCTCTCCCGTTTCTCAGACAATATGAGCACCATGGTTCTTTCCGGTATTCCGATGCTTAAAGCCATTGAGGTGACCTCTTCCATAATAGAAAATGAAATATACAAAGAAATTTTGGATGAGGCCTTGATTAAAGTCAAAGCCGGACAGGCGCTGTCAGCGGCGCTCAGTGACAGAGAAGAAATACCGAGCATTTTAACTCAAATGGTTAGGGTTGGGGAAGAAACGGGAGAACTTGGAAACATCTTAAAAACCATGTCAAAATTTTACCAAAGAGAAGTAATGAACGCTGTAGATACTTTGGTAAGCATGATAGAACCCGTAATGATAGTAGCTCTCGGTATCGGTGTCGGTGTTCTTCTGGCTTCAGTGCTTATGCCTATATATAACATAGCCTCATCAGCGACATGATTAAAAAAATTTCCAATTTTGAGAAGGCTTGCCCCGCGAAGCTAGAGCGAAGTGGGGGATTTTCACTCGTTGAACTGCTCATAGTCATTACAATTATAGGAATTTTGTCCACCATTATCTTAAGTAGTATCTCAAATGCAAGAGCTAGGGCCTATGATTCAAAAGTAAAACAACAACTCAGCAGTTTCCGCACGGCGGCAGAGATGTATTTTGCTAACCAGGTACCCAATGGTTATGGTATTGCAAACGACTGTGGCACAGGCGTTTTCAATAATGTTGATGCCGTAAATGGCAGTCCCGGTCTGTATATAGCGCCCGGCAACCTTCCCGATTTTTCAGTACCGGTTTGTCGATCGACGGATACTGCTTATGCGCTTAAAGCAACTCTTTATTCGGGTAACGAGTACTGGTGTATTGATAGCAAAGGTGCCTCCAGAATGGTTTTAGACGGTGATCCCGCCACTTTTTGCCCATAGTACGGGTTATATCCCCGTAGTGAATTTTGGCATTGCACTTCGTGCTGTGGCTATGCCACAATGCCAAAATCTACTACGGGGTTATCCACATATTATTTACCAAAAAATGAGGCATTGCTTATAATATATTAAAGCTTGAAAGACAATAAAGTAGGGTCGATTCGTTATCAAGCTTCTCTCTCGAGAGAGAAATTAATTAATTTCATTTAAAAATATGTTTAAAAATCAAAAAGGTTTTACACTCATTGAACTTCTGGTTGTTATTGCCATTATTGGTATATTGTCATCAGTTGTCTTGGCTTCTCTTAACACCGCTCGTGGCCGAGGCAATGACGCTAAAGTAAAGTCACAGTTGTCAGGTGCCCGCGCTTCGGCGGAATTGTTTTATGACACCGCCGGTAACTATGGAGCTACTACAGATTTGTGTACGGCGGCTATGTTTGCTGATACTGCTTCTGGCATGGCTTCCTACACTAACACTACCGGAGCATTTCCTACCGGCGCTACTCTTTCGTGTCACGCCATAAATTCTCCAGCAAGTTATGCTATTTCAGCAGTACTGCCCGGTACGACGGCTGGTACCAATGATAACTGGTGTGTTGATTCCACCGGTGCTTCTAGGTTTATAGACGCTCCTCTAGGGGCTAGCGATACGGTTTGTAACTAACCTTAGTTGAAGTTGTAAACAAAGCACCTCGCGATAAACCCGAGGTGTTTTGTGTTATTATTAACAAACAAATGGAGTATTTTTATTTAGCAGTTGTTTTTTTATTTGGTTCAGCTTTGGGGAGTTTCATTGCGGTGGTCGCAAATAGGTACAATACCGGTCTGCCCTTTTTTAAAGGCAGGTCAATTTGTTTTTCCTGCAATACGGAGCTTCAAAATAAGGATCTTATTCCCATTTTTTCTTTTCTTTTTCTAAGAGGCAAGTGTCGCCATTGTCAAAGTAAAATCCCCAGAGAAACTTTTATTGTTGAAATCCTGATGGGAGTTCTTTCCGTTTTAGCTTTTTTCAAATCTGGTCTTTTGGGTCTTGATCTTTCCTGGCTACTAGCTACAAACTACTTGCTACTAACTTTTATTTTTGCCATCGTTCTCCTTATTTCTATATACGACCTAAAGCACTTTATTATTCCAGACTCTTTTCTTATTTCTTTCTTTATTCTTTCTTTTCTTTATCTTTCCTTCTTTCCTTCTTTCCATTTTCCCTTACTACTTACTACTTACTACTTACTACTAACTTCTCTTGTATCTGGCCTTATTCTCGCTTTGCCCTTCTTTCTGATCTTCCTTATTTCCAAAGGCACATGGTTTGGCTTCGGTGATGTGAAATATATCGCGGTTTTGGGATTTTTCTTGGGGTTTAGCCAGGGCTTATCGGCAGTTGTTTTGGCTTTTTGGATAGGGGCGGTTTTTTCTTTGGTAGCCCTTTCCATAAAAAAACTTGCACCCCGTATAAATTTGCCTCTGCTTGGAAATAATCTTACAATTAAGTCCGAGGTTCCTTTCGGACCGTTTCTTTCTATTGGAATAATAATAAGTTTTTATTTAAGTTTGGATTTATTTCAAATAAACTCACTTTTAAATGCTTTTTAAAAATTTAAAATTAAATAGGGGATTCACTCTGGTTGAACTTGTTGTTGTTATGGCTATAGCGACCATAATGGTAACTTCTTTGATTATACAACAGAGCAAATGGAATGATCGTCTGACTGTCAATGCTCAAGCTTATGAGCTAGCTCTGATGATTCGCCAAGCTCAGATTTACAGCTTGGGAGTGAGGGAAGACACGGGGGGTAGCGGAAATAAATTTAATGTAGGCTACGGTGTTTATATAGACGAAGACCTTCCGTCAAATCAATACATCTTTTTTGCCGATAGAAATGGAGATAAAGCATATAATTCAGGAGAAATGATAGGAGGGGCTATAAGTTTAACCAGAGGCGTTACCATAGAAAAATTTTGTGGGGCAACTGGCCCCAAACCATGCAACAACGACACGGGACCATTAAATCAGCTAGTCATTACTTTTTTTAGACCAGAACCAAAAGCCAACATAGCTCTTTTGAACCCTGGGGGAGGAAGTGGGGGGACAAATCCTCCAGCCACTATTTATTTGAAATCTGTGGGAGGCAGAGTTAGCTCAGTCAAGGTGGAAGATAACGGACAAATTTCAGTACAATGAAAAATAAAATTTTTAATTTTAAGAGAGCCTGCCCCGCGAAGCTTCAGCGAAGTGGGGGTTTTACTTTGGTTGAAATGCTTGTAGCCGTGTCTCTGTTTATTATTGTAGCTACTATTTCCATTGGAGCCATTCTGACTATTTTTGACGCCAATAAAAAAGCCCAATCGTCCAAAACCGTGGTGGATAATCTTAACCTTTCAATTGAAAATATGGCTAGAACGATACGTTTTGGCACCAATTATCATTGCGGTGACCCGACTGGTGATTTGTCCGCTCCCAGAGTTTGTAATAACAATACTGAAGGGGACACGTTTTTTGCTGTTACTTTTTATGACAATGATTTAGCCAGAAACGTTATTGTAAAGTATCAATTAAGCGGGATTGCAATTCAGATGTCGTATGATGGCGGGCCTTATTCGTCTATTACCGCTCCGGAAACAAACGTACAACTTTTAAGGTTTCGAGTCTTTAACACTGATCTTTATGATAATAATCAGCCCTATGTAATTGCTGTAATCAAGGGCTATGTCGGAAACAAACCGACAAGCCAGACATCATTTTCCATAGAGACGCTGATGTCCCAAAGGAAACTTGATTACCACCTGCTATGATTAAAAAATTTAAAAATAAGGGTTTTACAGTGCTGGAATCAATTGTAGCGATTGCCATATTGTCTCTTTCCGTTTCCGGAGCTTTTTCGGCTGTAACCCAAAGTCTTTCTCAAGCCACAATCGCCAAAGACGAAATAAGAGCTTTTTATCTGGCCCAGGAAGCGATAGAAATAATAAGGAATAAAAGGGATGCAAATCAGCTAGCTATAATAAACACCGGTTCTGGAAATTGGACGGACGGGATAATTTCTGCTTGCCCCGCTGGAAGGACTTGTACAATTGATGTGACCAACCTCAGTATTTATGATTGTGGTACCGGGGGTTGGGGAAGTTGTACTCAATATCTAAAGCAAGACCCAGACACATTTCTCTATTCTTACGGTTCAGGCAATACAACCAATTTCAAGAGAGAAATACAGATAGAAACAGTCAA
>JAZDOB010000027.1:0-7790 GCA_043799105.1 Candidatus Zambryskiibacteriota bacterium | reverse complement strand
GAGGTGAGAAGCGAATACTTGGAGCTTCGCAAGACCGGAGTGCGACGGCACGAGGCATGGTCAAAAGATTTTTCAGCAGAAAAATACTTTTGACCGGATGGCGAGCCGTGAGCGGAATTCATTCTGTTAGAATTAGTTGACGTGTGGAGCGTATGAGAGAGGAAAAAATAACACAGCGCGCGGAGCGTGCGAAACTTCTCACCATCACAAATTTTTGCTAAAATGAGTTCTAGCTTTGTTTAAAAGATACTCAGAGTTTTACTCTATCTTCCCTCTCTCCCCACCACTTTTCCCTTCCGTGATTTTTTTGAGATAAAAAGAGACGGAGCCTTTGTTTATGATATCTTTTTGTCCCATTATCATCGTGTGCTTCATTTTGTATTCGTGCGCTATCCTTTCTTCCACTTTGTGAAGCAGATTTTTGCAGACGGCTTTTATTTGGACCAGCATAATGTAGCGGGTGCTTTGTATAAGTTGCAGAGCCTTAAATTTGAGACCGGAGACAAATTTGTCCGATTTGTCATCAAGTCGGCATATACAACTCATTGCAAAGTTTTTTTTGCCGCATTTTAATTCAACCGCCTTGAAAGAGACCAGAGCTATTGTTGCAAAAAGGGAAGAAGCAAAAACTACAATAGTAGTCATGTTTTTTATGTTAGTTGATAGAGTATCTCACAAACCGACCTATTTCTGTTCTTTCGCCAAATTTTTGATTAGCTTGTTCTATGAGAGAACGAATGTTTACTTCCGGATTTTTAATAAATGCCTGTTCGAGCAAGACTTTTTCGCCAAAATAAGCGGAAAGCTTGCCTTCCATTATTTTATCACGAATCTCCTTCGGTTTCTTGTTATCGATATCTTTTTCAAAAAGCTCTTTGGCTCTTGCTTTATCATCCTCTTTTATGTCTTCCGTTTTGAGGTATTCAGGCGCCAAAGCGGTTATGTGCATAGCCAGCTCTCTTGCCAAGGCCTTGAAATCGTCATTACGAGCGACAAAGTCGGTTTCGCATAAAAGCTCCACCATAGCTCCCACCGAGCCGTTCCCGTGAATATATGAGGCGACAGTGCCGGCCCCCAAGGTTCGGCCGGCCTTCTTATCGGCAGACTGTTTGCTTATTTTACGCAATATTATTTTAGCTTTTTCAATATCTCCTCCCGCTTCTTCCAAAGCTTTTTTGCATTGCATGACAGAAACGCCGGTAGCATCTCTTAATTCCTTAATTTGTTCTGTAGTTATTACCATATTTTTAAATTTGTTAACCTAAGTTATTTGAGAAATCACAAACCTGGCCTCTCTCCTTCGCCCCTCCCCCAAGGGGAGGGGTTGGGGAGGGGCTATTCTGATTTCTTGGCTTTATTATAGCTCTCCGCGATTTTTTCTACAAAAAACCTTATGCTGGCGATGTTGGAGTCGTTGGCCAAAATAGGATAATCAATGTCGGCGATGTTGTTGTCAGAACCGCACAGAGCCACAACCGGTATATTCAAAACCTTGGCTTCTCTTAGAGCTGTTTCTTCGTATCTGGGATCAACAATAAACAAAGCTTTAGGTAAAGCTGTCATATCTTTTATGCCACCAAACATTTTTTGCAGTTTTTCAATTTTTCTATCTATCAAAATTCTTTCTTTTTTGGTGTATTTTATTAACTCCCCTTTTTCTTTTTGGGACAAAAGGTCAAACATAATATCTATTCTCTTTCTGATTTCCGAGAAATTTGTAAGGGTACCTCCAATCCAGCGTCCGGCGAGATATGGTACGCCAATCTTTTCCGCCTCCCCTCTTATTATTTCCTGGGCCTCGTTTTTGCCACCCACGAATAAAATGGGGGCTTTATTGGTAGCCAATTCGGCTACAAAAGCGCAGGCTTTCCCCAAACTTTCATTGGTTTTTTCCAAATCAAAAATATCTACTTTGTTTTTGGAGCCAAATATATAAGGGGCAGTGCTAGGATGTCTCCTGGATTTGCCAAATCCAAAATGAGCTCCTGCTTTAAAGAGCTCGTCTAGATTTTTGTCTGTCTTTATCGCTTCTGCCATACGGTTATGAATAATAACAAAAATAAAATTTTATGCAACAAATGCCTCTATAATAGGAGCGATCTGGCCTTTCATTATGGTCTCAATGCCGTGCCAATTTTTGTTGAGGCGGTGGTCGGTGACGCGGTCTTGGGGGAAGTTGTAAGTTCGAATTTTCTCGCTTCTATCTGCGGTGCCAACCTGTTCTTTGCGTTCACTGGCATATTTTTTGTCTTCCTCTTCCCTTTTCATTTCATCCAGTTTTGCTTCCAAAACAGCCATAGCCTTTTCTCTGTTGGCCTGTTGACTTCTTTCGGCGCGACAACTTATTACGATGCCCGTCGGTTTGTGGGTAAGACGAACGGCGGTCTCAACTTTGTTAACGTTTTGACCGCCCTTACCGCCGGCTCGTGAAAATGTCACTTCCAAATCTGCCGGACTGATGACGACTTTGTGAGTTTTTCTGATTGGCAAAATGGCGACCGAAGCGGTGGAGGTGTGCACTCGGCCCATTTTTTCGGTTGCAGGCACCCTTTGCACTCTGTGCGTGCCGGTTTCGTGACGTAATTTTTTGTAAACATCTTTTCCGCGAATTTCAAATGATGCCTCTTTGTAGCCCCCAAGTGAAGATTCCGATTCATCCAATATTGAAACCGTCCAGCCGTTTATATCGGCATATCGACGATACATGGTAGCCAACTCTTCAGCAAAGAGAGAGGCTTCTTCACCACCCGCTCCCGCTCGCACTTCCAAAACTATCTCATTGGGGAATTCCTCCTCTTCTTTTTCTTTGCGGATTTCCTCCTCCAAAATTTCGTCCATCTGTTTTATGAGCACCTCTTTTTGAGCTTCAATGTTATTTAGGTCTGTTTCCGCCATTTCTTTCATCTCATCATTTTTTGCCAATGCCAAAACGTCAGCTTCTTCTTTGAGAAGCCTCTCAAGATTTTCAGCCAAATATTGCGTCTTGGGGTTTGATTTGTATTTTTGTAAGTCCATGGGATTATTTTCTCCTGCTTCCCCCTTAATGTAAGGGGGATTGAGGAGGTTATTTTTTAGAGATAACTCACCCCCAACCCCTCTCTTACAACAAGAGAGGGGAGAAAAATAAATAATCTACTTCTTTGTTTTGGTTTTTGTGGTCTTAGGTTTAGTAGCCGCTTTTCTTGCCTTAAATCTTTCCACTCTACCGGCGGCGTCAATCACCTTTTCATTGCCCGTGAAGAACGGGTGGCAGGCGCTGCAGATTTCAACGTGAATTTCTTTTTGGGTTGAACCAACGGTAAAAGTATTGCCGCAAGAGCAGCTCACTTTGGCATCCGTATAATATTGTGGGTGGATTTCTGTTTTCATGTATTCAATATAACATATTATAAAATTTATACAAACTAGAATCCTTCAAGCGGGTCGATCATCGTCAGTTGGATATTTTCAGCTATTGCCATCACCTGATCGCCATAAAAAACGTTTGCTGGTCGTCTGCCTACTTTGCAAGAGGCGCCTGAATAATATTTGCAAGCAGAATTACGTTCTGCTGTATAACCTCCTCCTCCAGCGCCCAAATCAGCTAAATAAACAGATGTAGCCAAAATGGCATGCTCCGGATTCCAGGGGTTGACGTTATTTGCATCAAGTCCAAGACTGCTCCCCAGTCTTCCCTTGAAAAGTTCCCAAGTTGAAGGAATAAATTGTGATGGACCCATGCCACCTCCGTAACCTCTTGTGGTGCTCCATATGGTGCCTGGAGGACAAGAAACTGGGGTCATTTTCCAATCTTTGCCGAGTCGGTCGGTTATATCCTTGAATGGCACAGTGTCTCGTGGAGCTTTCATTACTTGCTCAAAAAATGTGCCCGTATTTTTACCCGAACCGTCTCCAGTATCTAAATTATTAACCAAACAAGAGCCCTGATTTTTACCAAGATTTGATTCTTGAGTCAAGATTGCGAGAATAAGAGCGGGGCGGACACCTGTTTTACCTGAAGCTAGTGTTGCAAACTTAAGAGCGTCACCAAAAGCAATACCCTCGGTGTCTCTCAAAGCGAAAAGGGCGGCTCTGATCTGGGCGGCCTTTTTTTCTTTTTCGGCGATAACTTGTTGGTAAGTTTTTTCTTGAGTTTTATTTATTTTTATAAGACTTTGCTTTTCTTTTTCATCTAATTCCACTTTCTTTTTTTGGGCTTCTACCTCGGCTTTTTTATCGGCCTCGCTTGTCCTCTTTTCGTCTAAAACCTTTCTCTCGCCATCTGTTTTTGCTTGTAATTCTCTTATTTCATTAAACTGATCTTCTAAAGATGTTTTTATTGAATTGTAAGAATCAACATCTTCAAAAAACTGGGATAGGTTTTTATTGGAAAGCATTGCCTCTACCAGAGAATACGAGTCTAGCTCATTGGTTGATCTCAAAATGCCGGAGAGCGATTCCTTGCCTCTGTTTATTTTGGCCTCCAACTCGGAAATCGTCTTCGTTTTTAAATCAATCTGGCTGGTTAACTGCTGGATCTGAATTTGCCTCTGTTTTATGAAAGCTTTGGCCACGTTTATCTTGTCCTGCAAAATGGATGCATCGCGTTCGAGCGAAGCTGTGCCTCTTTTTGTATTATTGAGCATTGATTCCCATTGGGCTATTTCTTTTTCCGTCGCCTCAAGCTCTGCCCGCCATTTGGCCTCCTGCGCGGCTATCTCGCTTTCGGTTAGGGCGTAAGCAGGGGTAGCAAGTAGCAAGTAGCAAGTAGCAAGGAAAAGAGAAAAAACAACAAAAAAACTGTATCTATAAAATTTCATACGAACTAATTATAACATAATTCCCCAACTCTCTTTCTTCCTAACCTTCCCCTAGCCCCTCCCTTACTTTAAGGGAGGGATGACTTCATTCTAGAATTCGGTGATTTAATGAAATTGTTGCGCGGTTTCTCCCTTAGTGTAAGGGGGGTTAGAAAGGTTAGATAAAGAGGAGTTTAAGGAGTTAAGTTTTTTGATATAGAAAAAGCCCCAGGCAGTTAGACCCGGGGCTTGTGTTCTTGATTGTTAGTGTGTCGAATCATGGCTGAATGATTTCACAATCAAAACGATGCCGATGACAGCCATGACCAAGCAGACAACAACAAGAAATATGTGGAAAACTGACGGTTTTATCTGAGATGTCTCGATAGCCACAAGACTTACCGAAGCTCCAAGAATACCGCCCAACGTTAAACCTGTGCCCAAAAAACCTGTGCCAAAAAACAAACGAAAGAACCATTTATGGTTTTCATTCATAATCGCTCTCCCATTAACAGGTGCTGTCAACATCAAAATTTACAAAACATTCCTGTATTTATTATACATATTTAATGTAAAAACTCAAGTTATCATGACAAATCTGACGGTCGTCAAATTTGTCATGATTTAAATTTTGTGTGGGCTAGAACAAATTATTCTTTTGGAGATTTTTTGGCTTCGGCGCCTTCCTTTGGCTCGACGGAGCCTTCGGCGGAGTCGGCGTCGTCTTGTTTGCCTTTCTTTTCAACTTCTATTTGGGAGAGATCGGCGGGAGCTTCTTCCTCAACTTTCTCTGCTTTTGGAGTGGCTACGGTCACAACGACTTCGTCCGGATTTTCCATAAGGTCAACTCCCTTTGGCATAACGATATCCTTGGCCAAAATTTGTCCTTCAAGTTCGGTAATGGGAGAAATATCAACTTCAATTTGGTGCGGCAAGTTTGATGGTTCAGCTTCAATTTTTATTTCGTGCATAATTTTCATAAGCACCCCGCCCAAATCTTTGACGGCCGGAGAAATGCCTATAAATTCAAGCGGTACTGCCACTTCAACTTTGTGGCCTTTTTCAAATACGTAAAAGTCGGCGTGTCTCGGCTCGCTGGTAATAGGATCAAGGTCAACATCATGGATAAGAGCTTCTACTTCCCCGTCCGGAGTCATGAGCTTAATAACAGTAGACTCCCCCGCGTTTTTCCATGCTTTTATAAAATCAATTTTCTTTATTTGTATTGGGGTTGACTCCTTTTTGTGTCCGTAAAAAACCGCTGGCATAAAACCTTCTTTTCTTAAAGTATTTAATTTTCCTATTTTCTCCCTCTTTTCCGCTTTTATATTTATGGTCATGCGGACTATACTAACAAAAGTTTTAAAGATTAGCAAACAGCGCCATTCGCTTTTCCACCACAGCTTGCATGGCGTCGCGGGCGGGGCGAAGGAATTTGTAAGGGGCGACTTCTTCGTTATCGTCGCAAAGAGATTTTTGAAGCCCTTGTTTGTAGGCAAGACGGAGCTCAGTATTTATATGAATTATTGAAATGCCGGCCGCAATAGCCGCTCTAAATTCTTCGTCAGTGATGCCCGAACCGCCATGCAAAACCAAAGGCACACCCGCCGCTTCCCTTATTGTTTTTATTCTTTCAATATCTAACTTTTCAAAATTAATTCCCCTGTCTTTGGCCATACCGTGAATGTTGCCAACCGCTGGAGCAAACAAATCAATGCCTGTTTTTTCCACAAACTCTTTCGCCTCTTCTGGTTTGGTAAGTGCTTCTTTAATACCTTCGGGTGCTTCGTCCCAAACTTTTGAAGATTTGCCTATAAAACCGAGTTCGCTTTCTACCAAAATATCCGTGCTATTTTCTTTATTTTTATTTTTTACATATTCAACAGATTCCCTCGTTATTTTCAGATTTTCTTCAAAAGACTTATCAGCGCCGTCTATGATGACCGCGTCAAATCCGGCGTCCGCAACTTCTTTCACCCTTTCTACCGAATAAGTGTGGTCTGCATTTAAAAATATGGGCATCTCGTCTTTAAGCGTATCAACCAAAGCCCTGATCTGCTTTATTCCTATAAAATCTCTTTCACCTTCCGATACCCCGATAATCACCGGCAAGTTTAACTTTTTAGCCGCATTTACCACTGCCCAAAATCCTACAGAATCAGAAATATTAAAATGCCCAATTGCAACTTTTTTTTCTTCTGCCTCGGCAATATATTCTCTTAAACTTTTCATCATATCCATACCGTAGTAGATTTTGGTATTGTGCCTTTGGCACGAAGTGCGATACCAAAATTCACTACGGTATCCACATATTATCATATTTTTATTTTTTAAAAATTAGAAGCGGTGTATAATTGTGTGTATGGATTTTATTTCTATCGGTGATATCACGACCGACGCCTTCATTCGCCTTAAAGATGCGAAAGTTAATCGTCATGAGAGCGGGCAAAAAATGGAGCTCATTTTAAGATTTGGCGACAAAGTGCCTTACGAGTTTATGGAAGAAGTGAGAGCGGTGGGCAATAGCGCCAACGCCGCCGTTTGCGCTGCGAGGTTGGGATTGAGATCGGGCATGATTACTAACGTTGGTGATGACCACAACGGTCACGAATGTATCGCTACTCTCAAAAAAAATGGCGTCGCCACCAATTTCGTTTCTGTGCAAAAAGACAAAGAGACCAACTATCATTATGTCTTGTGGTTTGAAGACGATCGCACCATTTTGGTCAAACATCACGAGTATGATTATAAATTTCCCGACATCGGCGATCCCAAATGGATCTATCTTTCTTCCATCGGCGAAAATTCGGCGGACTATCATAGACAAATTGCTGAGTATTTGAGAAATCATCAGGAAGTTAAATTTGCTTTTCAGCCTGGCACTTTCCAGATGAATATGGGAATTGAAAATTTGAAAGATTTATACAGTCGCTGTGATATATTTTTTTGTAACAAAGAAGAAGCCAAAAAGATATTGAATAAGCCGGACGAACAAGATATTAAAAATTTGTT
>JAZDOB010000020.1:0-8215 GCA_043799105.1 Candidatus Zambryskiibacteriota bacterium | reverse complement strand
TCCTTCTGATTTACAGTTATATTGATATCGTCATTCCAGGTCATCCTGTTTTTGTCGCCATTTCGCCCCTGAAATCCCATAGGGATGGTATCGCCGATAGTCACGTCACCGACCGCGGGGATGGTTATGCTGGGAAGTTGCGTGACCAATTGAGCATCAGCCGGTACAGGATCGGCAGTATAGGCAAGTCCGAGAGAGAAGACCACTAGTAAACTCGCAAAAGTAATTGTGATGTATTTTTTATTTTTCATTTTTTTTAGAATCTTTTAATTTTAAAAGCTAGTAATATCCGCTTAATTGTAAGTCATTGCAATTGGGACTGCAAAGATTTATGTTTATAACAAAACCGACAACTTATGTCATCAAAATTCAAAAGAAAAATAGAGGATTTCATCTGCGAAAATTGCAGAGCGGAAGTAAAAGGAAATGGTTTTACAAATCATTGTCCCAAATGTTTATACTCCAAACACGTTGATATCTTCCCCGGTGATCGCAGTGAAAAATGCGGCGGCCTAATGGAACCAATTTTGGCAGACGAGAGCGGGGGAGAGTGGTCAATCGTCCATCAGTGCCTTAAATGCGGAAAACAGTCTCGCAACAAAATTTCAAAAGAAGATAATTTTGATGAAGTCGTAAAAATTTCGATAAAGAAATCTGGCTTGGATTAACAAGATTTTGTGTTAGAATAAAAAAGAAAGCGGGATTAGTTAATCGGTATAATAACAGTTTTCCAAACTGTGGTGGGGAGTTCGACTCTCCCATCCCGCACTCGATAGTTTTCAATTTGCCGCTGTAGTTCAATGGATAGAACAAGACACTCCTAACGTCTAGATGCAGGTCCGATTCCTGCCAGTGGCACCCGTTCGACTCGCTTTGCTCGCTCAGGGCAAGCACACAAATCAAAAACCACCCGAGGGTGGTTTTTGATAAGTGAGAACAAATTTATTCTTATTTTACTGCGTCCTTCAAAGCTTTGGCGGCTCTGAATTTTGGAACTCTCATAGCCGGGACATTTACCGAAGCGCCAGTCCTAGGATTGCGAGCTACCCTGGCAGCTCTTTGTTTGGTTGAAAATATGCCCAGTCCGGCGATTGAAACTTCATCTCCTTTTTTGAGAGCATCTACGATTCCATCTATGATGGACTCAACGACTTCCTCGGCCTGAACTTTTGTGCCACCAAGTTTGGCGTGCACTGTATTGGCTAAATCTGCTTTATTCATTTTTTTAAGATTAAAAATTTTATAATTTCTCGACCTTGCCCGCCATAGCTTCAGCGAAGGTGGGCCCTCCATTATTTCCTCCATTTACAAGTATATATTCAATAGCTTTTTTGGCAATACCTTGACTGAAGGGCTGTGGATATGTCCCGTTAGAGGTCCGAAACTTATGTTTCGGCAAAATCTAAAGATTTTTACCTCTAACGGGATATGTCCCGTTTGGGCTATTTAGACTTTTGCGGTTATTCTTTTGAAAGTTTCCGGTTTATCGGTAGCGATCTCGGAAAGCATTTTGCGGTTTAAGTTTATATTTTTCTTTTTGAGAGAATCTATGAACTTGCTGTAAGAAAGGCCGCTCTCGTGCAAGACGGAATTTATGCGCACATTCCATAATCTGCGAAAATCACCTTTTTTGTCTCTACGGTGAGCAAAGGCGTAAGTGCCGGCGTGAGCAATAGCCTCATAAGCTTGCTTCTCTTTTTTGGATCGCCCGAAGCGATATCCTTTTACCTGACTTAATATATTCTTTCGTGTTTTGAGAGCGTTTACTCCCTTTTTTACTCGTGACATGTTTTTGTTCTAACCCTATCCCTAACCCTTCCCCTTAATTTAAGGGGAAGGGAATGGGAAGGGGTTATCTTGATTAATTAGCTATTATTTAAGTATCTTCCGCGATTTTTATTTGTCATATGAAAGGCAACGGTGCGACGTTTCATTAGTGTCGTATTGGTACGATTTTTGGCATTAAAATGGTTCTGGCCGATTTTCCTCGTCACCAGTTTGCCATTCTTTGTGACCTTTATTCTTTTTAAATACGATTTATTTGTTTTCATTTTATTCGTGTCATTCGTGCCAATTCGTGTATTGGTGTTACTATTTTGCACGTTCTATCATTGCTGTCAAGCCTTTTAAGCTCTTCTTCGGCTCTTCGGCTATTTTAAAATCTTCAGAAATTAACTTGAGTATTCTGTCCATCCTCTCTTTCAAAAAAGACTCGTTCATATATTTGCTTCTGCCTGGCAAGAATAAATCTATCTTTACCCGATGGCCTTCCTTTAGCCACTCGGAAGCCTTTTTGGCTTTGAGATTTAAATCATTGTCGCCGGTACCCACTTTTATTTGCAAACTTTTGACTTCTACCGTGTGAGTCTTGGCTTTTATGACTTTTTGCTTTTTATTTTCGGAATACAAAAACTTTCCATAATCAACTATCTTGGCAATTGGCGGAACGGCGTTGGGAGATATTTCCACCAAATCAAGACCAAATCCCTGAGCTTTTGATATCGCGTCTCTTGTTGCCAATTCTCCAAAATTTTCTCCCTGCGGACCAATAAGGCGCACTTTCTCCGCTCTGATGAAATTGTTAATTCGGTGTTTGATAGCCAAAAATTATTTATTACTTTCTAATAAAAGTAGTATAACATAATTTCCACCTAATCCTAACCCCCTCCCTACCTCCCCCTTATTTTAAGGGGGAGGTGACTACTTATCTATCAAACAATTGAACTCTAGAATTTAGTCACCCTCTCCTTAAAGTAAGGAGAGGGTTGGGGTGAGGTTAGAAGGGATTCTTGGCGCCACGGATTTCAAAATGGACATGAGGACCGGTTGATTTGCCAGAGGTGCCGACAGAACCTATGACGTTTCCCTGTTTTACGCTATCTCCGGCCGATACATTGATTTTGCTGGCATGAGCATAAAGAGTTTGGGTGCCATTTGAATGTCTTATGACAATATAGTTTCCATAACCGCCGTTCCAACCGCCAGCTCTAGCTATGATAACCTCTCCGTCTGCCGAAGCGAGCAAAGGAGTGCCAATTGGAGCGGCAAGATCAACGCCGTTATAACCGTGAATGCCTTGGGTTTTTTTGCCGCCGACGATAGGTCTCATATAATAACCGGCATATTCTTTGACTCCAGAAGAACCCGATCCGCCATAATATGACGGCGGTACAACAACTTCCCCATCAGGAATTATTATGACCGAACCAACAGCAAGAGAATCTCCCTTTTGGAGGTTGTTATAGGCAACTATTTCGTCTATATCTCCTTTGTATTTCTTGGAAACAGAGGCCAGAGTGTCTCCCTTGATTACAGTGTGTTTAACTCCAGAAATAGGCAAAATTATCAAGGTATCTCCAACTTTAAGAGTATTTGAGGAAAGGTTATTGCCCCATTTTATGGTGTTGACTGTCACATCAAACATTTCGGCTATTTGAGAAAGAGTATCCCCCTCACGCACCACATAAATGCTTATTTGATCGCTTGATGGCTTATTGGCCAAAGGGCTTATATTCATCCCAGAAGGACCGGCACCGGAAACCAGAGCATTGCCTTCTACTGTAGGAGCATCGAAAGTTCGGTTGTTTCCTAGGGGAGTAGCTACCGCGACAAGAAGAGCCATATTTTGGATATTTTTGCTTGTCAATAAATTTTCTTCACTCGCAACTCCAAAAATACTGCTGAAAAAATCTCCCACTGCACCAGCAGATACAGAGATTGGCAATAGTAAGACAAGAAAAACAGCAAAGACCTTTTTGAAGGTCAGTTGTCCATCCGATATGTGCTTCTTCCATATTTTCCTTAAAAAGTAAGGGTATTTGGAATGAGGATCATTAGGGTTAGTTAAAATAAGCCGTGGATTAATGATAATTCAGAGTTTTCAGCAAAAAATGGCTTAACACAGCCATATTTAGGAATTTCGGTAAGATGAACTTACATCCAAAATTGTACCAAATTAACCCATCCGCGCAATTGCAATTGTGCACAAATAATTTTGTAAATTTTCGACCCCACCCCTCCCGATGTACATCGGGATGCCCCTCACCTTGCGAAGGTGAGGGGAAAAATAAAAAAATTTAACAAAAGAAAAGCCCCACACGAAAGTCATGAGACTTTTTCTGTGTGGGACTAATCGTCGTCGAGACAACGGCGGGGACGTTTTCTTCTGAATTCAGCCTCCTGCTGTATCTCGTCGAGAGTATTTCTAAATTCTTTGCGGGCCTCAGCAAGTTTTGCCATATAATTCTTGTGTTTGCGGTCTTGCCTTTCATTCCAGCGCTCTAGAAAATCTTCAAAATCTTTCATACTTAATCTCCTTCCTCACCATTGATAGAAACTCATTGAGAGGCGACCGTATCTTTCATACTCAGACCGAAGAGAATGTGGCAACCTGTCTGGAAGCAGAACCCTGAAGAATATGCAGGCGCTCACAAAATCGGTTGAGGTGTATCTCTTAATAACGCCCGCGCGTTCTAGTTCACGTAAAAGTTTGTTCCTATCCGTACAGTCCAAAAAATCTCTCAACCTATCCCAATCTGTTTCCATAAATTTTCTCCTTTTATTGAATTTTGATTGCAAAGAACTCAACTTTACTCTGGTATAAGTATAGCATTGTTTGATAATCTTGTCAAGATATTTTGATGATAAAAAGTATGATAGTATATTATTGTAAAATAATGGTAAAATAGTATAATATCAAAAATGTTTGATGAAAAAGAATTAAACAAAGAACTCCAAACACTCGGTTTAGACAAAAGGTCTGCCTCAGTGTATATGGCACTTCTCGAACTCGGGGAAGTGGGGAGTTCAAAAATAATTAAAAAGACTGGTTTACACGGCCAGTATGTGTATCAATCTATCGAAAAACTTGAAAAAGAGGGATTGGCACAACATGTTATAAAACGTGGACGAAAAAAATTTACAGCGAAGTCACCATCTGTGCTTGTGAGAATTGCGGAGGAACAAAAAATCAAAGCCGAAAATCTGGTCTCTGATTTAAACAAGCTTATGGTTCTGCCACCCGAGCAAACATTTGAAACTTTCCAAGGCAGAGAATCTTATATTGCCCATGAATTTGAACTTTTGGAGAAAGCGAAGGAAAATTGCGAGCTTTTGATTATCGGCGGGGCAAGAGACAGGTTTAATGAAGAAATGGGCAAGCACTTGAGAGAGTATGCAAGAATCCAGGAGCAGAAAAATATTTCTATTCGTTACATAGGTTCTGATGACCAGAGAGCGGTTATGCCAGAAATGCACAGCGAGCGACAAAATTTTAAAATTCGCTATTTGCCCGGACTTTTTACTGGAGAAGTAAACACAAACATATGGCCCGATGTTTTGGGATTTAATATTTACGGAGAGCCAGTAACCAGGTTCACTGTCTACAACAAAACAATTGCCCAAAGTTATAAACAATTTTTCGAGACACTTTGGAAATTGGCAAAAGAGTAATTTTCTTGGTTGTTGATGACCAGTTGCAATGTTTTTTGATGATATAATTTTGGAATGACTGAACACAACAAAGTAAAAAACGAGAATGCGGTAATAGCACATATTTTCCCTTACCTCTCAGAAGATGTTAAAAAAGCGGAAAGGGAATACAAGAGAGGTCAAAGTATTAAACTTGAAAATATTTTGCCCAAACAAAATTGGTGAGCGTCAGGGAATATACAATGAATAATTTTTCGGATAAGATGTGTGTATGAAAAAAGATTTTGAACGTTGGCACAAAAAAAAGGAAAAATTAGAAGAGATAGAACAAAGACCAAATTTTCATGAAAGAGAAATCTGGTTTTGTTATCTTGGTTTAAATATCGGAGACGAAGAAGATGGGAAAGGGGACGATTGCATGCGACCAATTATTATTGTAAGAAAGTTTAATAACAATATATTTTGGGCAATTCCTACTACTCGAACAAAAAAAGAAGGTGTATTTTATTTTAAGTTTCATCTTGAAAAGAAAAATGGTTTTGCCATTTTATCCCAGATAGCAACCCTTGATGGCAAGAGGCTGGGTTATAAAATTGGAGAAATAAGTAAAAAAGATTTTTTTGAATTAAAAGAAAAACTCAAGAAATTGCTTCCTTGAGATTCTCTTTTTTACCTCTGCCTCGCGGCAGAGTCGGGCCGAAGCCATTTGTATCAGTAGTATAGCAAAATTTAGATTTATGTCAAGCATTTTTAGTGAATTAAATGAGGCGCAGAGGGAGGCGGTGGAGCAAACCGAGGGGCCTTTGCTTGTGCTCGCCGGAGCGGGGGCGGGGAAAACCAAGACCATTACGCACAGGATTTTGAATTTGGTGCAAAAGGGAGTAGCGCCAGAGAATATTTTGGCTGTCACTTTCACCAACAAAGCAGCCAAAGAGATGGAAGATAGAATTTTAAAGCTTCTCAGAGAAAACGAGGCGATAAACAGACCGATTTCAATGGCGGGGAGACCTTTCATCTCTACTTTTCACGGCCTCGGCGCTTTTATAATAAAAGAAAATTGGAAAGAGGCGGGTGTTAAAAAGTATTTCAGTATTTATGATAGGGAAGATTCAAAAAGATTAATAAAAGAAGCTTTGCAAAAAAACGGTTACGATCCCAAACAATTTGAGCCGGGCAAAATCTTGGCTGTCATCTCCCGCGAAAAAGGAAACTTTGTAACAATGGAAGAATATTTCGGAACAGCGGGCAATGAATATTTCGGCGAAATCGTGTCTAAAGTTTGGCGAGATTATGAATTTGCTCTAAAAAAAGAAAACGCCTTGGATTTTGACGACCTTATTTTAATATCTGCCAAACTTTTGCAAAAAGAAGGGATAAGAAAAGTTTATGGAGATAAGTGGAAATATATTCACATAGACGAATACCAGGATACAAACAAAGTGCAGTACCAAATCGCCGAAGCGATAGCTCGCGAACATCAAAATATCTGCGCAGTGGGAGACGTGGATCAAAATATTTATAATTGGCGCGGAGCCAGCATCAAAAATATTTTAAATTTTGAAAAAGATTACAAAGGAGCAAAACTGGTCGTGTTGGAAGAAAATTACCGCTCCACAAAAACCATTTTGGAGGTGGCTAACAGAATCATTGAAAAAAATAAGTTAAGAATGGAAAGGAAACTCACTACTCAAAATGCGGTGGGGGAGAGGGTGGGGCTTTTTGAAGCCCTGACCGAAAATCACGAAGCGGAGTTTGTGGTGGAAAAAGTTAAGGAGTTGCAAAAAAAGGGAGCGGCGTTTTCCGAAATGGCTGTGCTTTATAGGGCCAATTTCCAATCCCGCGTTTTGGAGGAAGAATTTTTGGCAAAAAATATCCCTTACCAGGTGCTCGGCACCAGATTTTTTGAAAGAAAAGAGATAAAAGATATTTTGGCATTTTTAAGATTTTGTCTGAATCCGGAAAGTATTTCTGATTTGAAAATAATTATAAATGTGCCCCCGCGAGGCATAGGCAAAACAACCTTACTTAAAATCGTAGAAGGAAAAGAAGAAAGTTTGCCGACAGCTATGAAAATTAAAATGGCAAATTTCAGAAACCTGCTCCGGCAAATTAAAAATTTTGCTTTGCAAAATCCCCCGTCAAAAACTATCTTATTTATTGCCGAAGAAACAGGACTCAATAAAAATTTGGAGAAAACGGAAGAAGGAGAGGAGAGAATAGAAAATATAAAAGAGCTCGCGGTACTGGCTTCACGTTATGACAAAATTTTTGATGGAGCAGAAGAATATGGCGGTCGAAGCTTCGAAAGTGGAGTAGAAAAATTATTGGAAGACACTTCACTTGCGTCAGATCAAGACAGCGACAAAGAAGAAAAGGATGGGGTGCGGCTTATGACTGTACATGCCAGCAAGGGTTTGGAATTTTCTTATGTTTTTATAACAGGCCTGGAAGAAGGGCTTTTCCCCCACGATAAAGACAGAGACGAAAATGTAAGCGATGAAGAAGCGGAAGAGGAGCGCCGGTTGTTTTATGTCGCTGTCACACGCGCCAAGAAAAAACTTTTTCTCTCCTACGCCCAGACCCGCACCATATTTGGCAACCGGGGTTCCAACATCCCTTCGGAATTTGTCTTGGAAATCCCAGATCAATTTTTGGAACAAGAATTTTTGGATTATACTCCCAAACACAAACCTCTACTGCATATTGAGTTTTGATATTGTACTATGAGTATAATGCTCAGCAAGATTATAAAAAACATAGAAAGCCAAAATATCTCCATAGGCCA
>JAZDOB010000013.1:0-28788 GCA_043799105.1 Candidatus Zambryskiibacteriota bacterium | reverse complement strand
CTCATTTTGTGGTATAATATGTCTCCAATGGCAAAATATTTAAAAAATAATTTGGCCTACATTTTGCTGTGGGTGCTAGTTGCTACGCCTTTTGTTATATGGGTTTTTATGTTACCTCTCTCCAATCGTTTTTTCTCGTCTGGGGCTATATTTCGCAGTTTGGGGCAGATAACAGGACTTTTGGGGATGTCTCTGCTCTCAATAAATTTTGTACTTAGTGCGCGGTTTAAATTTTTGGACAGATGGTTTAGTGGGTTGAACAGAGTTTACATAAAACATCATTTAATTGGAATCATTGCTTTTTGTCTACTTCTTTTCCATCCGACATTTTTAATCATTCAATATCTTCTCATCTCCCTCAAGGCCTCTTTTGATTTTATTTTGTCAATCGGAAATTGGCCTGTGACTTTGGGCGAGGTGGCTCTCCTGGTTTTTGTTATCTTGATGGTTATTACCTTATATTTACATTTCAAATATCAAAATTGGAAAAAGACTCACCAATATATGGGCGCAGTTTTGTTTCTTGGGGGTTTGCATATGCTTCTGGTGCCAAGCGATATTTCTAACAACACTCTTCTTAAATATTACATGCTTGTTTTAGCGACGGCGGCCATCATTTCTTATTTTTACAGAACTATTTTGGGAGTTTATAAAAAGGAAGAATATAAATACAAACTGCAGGAAGTAATAAGAGTAAATGACAGCATAGTAGAATTGAAACTAATTCCACTTGCGGAAAAAATGAAATTTATTCCCGGCCAATTTGTTTTTATAAGATTTGACCCGCCTGTCGGCGAGGCAGGAAATGGCAGGATCTTTTCGGAATCCCATCCTTTTTCCATTACTTCTTTTCCCAATGACGGCTATTTGTCTTTGAGCATAAAAACTTTGGGAGATTACACTTCAATGGTTTATTTGATGAAGCCGGGAGCGATTTGCTCGGTGGAAGGTCCGTTTGGTGCCTTTTCTTATTTAAAAGCAAAGTCCAAAAGGCAGATCTGGATGGCCGGTGGCATTGGTATTACGCCCTTTTTAAGCATGGCTCGGCATATTGATGAAAGCGGAGCGAAAGATTACGAAATAGATTTATATTATTCTGTAAAAAACAAAGACGAATTAGCTTTTGCCGAAGAATTCGCTGAAATTTCAAGACGAAACAGCAATTTCAAATTACACCATCATTTTTCAGAAAAAGACGGTTATATTTCTGCTCGCTCTGTCGTCTCAAACAGCGGGGATATTTCCAAAGCTGAAATATTCCTATGCGGACCGATGTCTTTTATGCAAAGCCTGAGAGATCAATTTGTAAAATTAGGCTTTGATAATAATAAAATACATTCGGAAGAATTTAATCTATCAATATAAAAAGAATGAAAAAATATTCAACAATATCATTATTTATATTTTGGGCTGCTGTGGTGGGAGTTATCGTGGCCGGCCTGGTTTCTTTGAATGGAAACAATAGAAACCCAGGTCAGCGGGCCATTATCGGGACAACCGCAGACGGAGTGAGCTCGGTCGGCAACATCACGGGAGTTAGCCCCAGTGTGGCGACTCTGACACTTTCTACTGTTGAGCTTGCCAAACACAACTCATCTCAGAGTTGCTGGCTTCTAATAAATGGAAAAATTTATGATGTTACCTATTATTTGAATCAACATCCCGGAAACGCCGGTACTATTTTGCCAACCTGTGGCACCGATGCTACTGTGGCTTATGATACCAAGGGCAGACCAAACGGAAGTCCTCATTCCAGCAATGCCGAGGCTTTGCTCGCCAATTATTTCATAGGTAGCCTAAATCAAACTCTGAAATTAAATACCGGCAATCCTTCCAACACGTCTTCCCCGAGCACTAAAACTGTCACAAACACAACGAGCGCCAACAACACTTCTCAAGCCAAATCAAATTCCGTACCTTCTACAGAAATAACTTCAACTCAAAATACAGTTCAAACTACGCAGACCGTTGCGCAGGATTCTACGCTTGCTCTCACCCCAACTGAACTCGCTAAACACAACTCATCTCAGAGTTGCTGGACTCTAGTTTCTGGCAAAATATACGATCTGACAAATTACATCAATCAGCATCCGGGAGGTTCAAATACTATTCTCTCTCTGTGTGGGGCTGACGGCACAGCGGCTTTCATTGCCCAGCACGGTTCTTCTTCTGCGGCCCAATCGGCTTTAGCTTCTTTATACATAGGAGATTTAAACCAAACTGTCGTGACTACTTCAACAAATTCAACTACCTCAGCTACTCCAACCATAGTCAATCCTTCTGTCGTTAACACAAACACAAATACTTCATCAGTATCGAGAGGGGGCGATAATGATGAGTTTGAAGACGACTAACTTTTTGCCTAAAGGACTGAAATAATCTAATATTGAGCTGTGCCTGCGCCGCGAAGCCTTGGCGTAATGGTGGCCACCCTAGCTCAGTTGGCAGAGCACTACTTTCGTAAAGTAGGTGTCCCGAGTTCGATTCTCGGGGGTGGCTCAGTTTATGGACGAAACCGAACAAAAAATAAAAGAGTTGGAAGAGGCAATGACAAGGCCCGATTTTTGGAATGATAAAGAGAAAGCCCAAAACACAATAAAAGAAATTCAAAAATTAAAAGATGAGATAGATGGGGTAGGGCAATACGATAAAGGCGATGCGGTGATGACCATTTTTTCAGGCGCTGGGGGAGATGATGCCGAAGATTTCTCGGCCATGCTCCTCAAAATGTATTTCAGGTATTTTGAAAAAAGGGGATGGGGCTACTCTGTCTTGCATGAAAATCAGAATACCCAGGGGGGGTATAGAAATGTAACGGTGGAAATTGACGGTAAAAATGCCTACGGTGTTCTGAAAAACGAGTCGGGAGTTCACAGACTGGTCAGAATATCTCCATTTAATGCAAATGCCAAAAGGCACACCAGCTTCTCAATGGTAGAAGTAATTCCCAAATTTGAAAAACAAAATGAAAACGATATAGAACTCAAAGATGATGATTTGAGAGTAGAACTCTCGCGTTCTAGCGGGCCGGGAGGACAAAATGTGAATAAAAGAGAGACGGCGGTTCGTATTGTTCACTTACCGACAAATCTTTCCGCGCAGGCCGATGGACAAAGGAGCCAGGCTCAAAACAAAGAAAAGGCCCTCTCTATCTTGAGAGGCAAGATTTATAAAGCCTTGGAGGAAAAAAGAATATCCAAAGAAGAAGGGATGTACATAAGTAAAACCATGGAAATAGAATGGGGTAGCCAAATCCGCTCTTATGTCCTGCATCCTTATAAAATGGTCAAAGACCACCGCACTCTCGTAGAAACTTCCGATGTTGACGCCGTCCTCTCCGAAGGCAAACTCGACGACTTCATCGAAGCGGAAAAAGGTTTAAAATAGGGTGTATTTTTAACTATTGACAATAGATGTGGTTGGGTGTATAATATAGTGCAGAATTAATCAGTCGATTTCTTAAGGAGGAAGAAGACGATGGATAATCTGCCAGTAGGTACTGTTGTAAAATTCACGACTGGTCTCAAGCCCGGCGATGGTTATCTAGAGGATTTGGCTGGAGCTTTCGAGGAACTTTCTTTTCGGGATGCAATTTACCTTAAACCCAGCAAGCAAGTCTGGATTTTCGGTGATAAAATCAATCCGGAACTTCGGGCCAGAATGATTAAAGTCGAGATAACAGAAGTAGAGCGGGATATTCTCGACAGTCGCATTTCTTGGAAATGTGGTCAGCACACCGGAAGCATCCATATCAACGAGAGACACGGGGGAACGAGGGGCCTTCTTTGCTGGGCTCATGGTTTGGAGGAATTGCAAAAATTATATCCGGATCGATTCTACCAGCTCTAGATCAACGCTTCGGAGATACGTGTTAACTCCAGCCTCGCGCTAACACCGCGAGGCTTTTCATTTTATCTACATTTTGAACGATCGTTTTATTTGTAGAGATTTTATTTTTTCCCTCCCCCCTCTTAAGATAAGAGGGGGTTGGGGGTGATATGAAAGCTGGGTAGGGCCGGAAAAAAAGTTTGTCCCGCTAAGCGGGATTTGTAAAAAAAGTTGATAGAGTTATAATAAACTCATGCCTATCGTCTTTGATAATGTTTCTAAAAAATATAACAACGATTATATAGCTTTGGACAAGGTTTCTTTTGTGGTAAGTCCGAATGAATTTGTTTCAATAGTCGGACCAAGTGGCGCCGGAAAGACCACATTACTCAAAATGCTCTTGGCGGAGGAGAAGCCGACTGAAGGCAGGATTTTGCTACACGATGTTGATATCCACACCCTTTCCGGTGAAGATATGAATTTTGTCAGGAGGAAGATAGGAGCTGTTTTTCAAGATTTCCGGCTTTTGCCAAACAAAAATGTCTACGAAAATATCGCTTTTGCTATGGAAGCGGCCGGTCGCCCCGACGACGAGATAGAGTCCGATGTGCCCCACGTGCTGGAACTGGTTGATTTGGGTACCAAAATCTGGAATTTTCCACACGAGCTCTCGGGGGGCGAAAAACAGAGAGTGGCCATCGCGCGGGCAATCGTCAACCAACCTGATATAATTATTGCAGACGAGCCGACGGGCAACTTGGATCCGGTCAACACTTACGATATCGTGCAGATTTTGAAAAAGATAAATGATTTGGGTACGACGGTGGTTCTGACTACGCATAACAAGGGTGTGATAGATTCCATCGGCAAGCGGGTCATAACTATGCAAGACGGCAAAATAGTGAGAGATGATGTAATGGGAAAATACATATTATAAAAAATGGATCCCGTTAGAAATCACGAAGATTAAAATCATGAAAAACACAATTAGCAGATTAAATAAAACAAAAGAGAACGCACTAGAGTGTGTAATCTTCTATTTCTAACGGGATGGAACATCCACCTTTTAAAACAAAATTGAAGAGAGTAATCAAGGCAGGTTTTTTTAATTTTTGGCGAAGCGGTTATGTTTCTTTTGCCTCAATATTGGTGATGGTCATTACGCTTTCGGTCATCGGCTCTGTTATTTTTGTCGGGGCTGTTTTGAATATCACTATGACGGAGTTGCGCAATAAGGTTGATATAAATGTGTATTTTATCACTACCGCTCCGGAAAAAGACATTCTCTCTCTGAAAACAAAAATAGAGACATTGCCGGAAGTTTCCAATATAGAATACACAAGTAGGGAACAGGCACTGGATAATTTCAGATTGAGGCATGAGAACGATCAGATAACAATCCAGGCGCTAGAAGAACTGGGAGACAATCCACTCGGAGCCGTTTTAAATATTAAAGCCAAAGAGCCGTCTCAATATGAAGGCATTGCCAATTTTTTGAATGAAGAAAACATACTCTCCTCCGACGGCCAAAAAATAATAGATAAAATAAATTATTTTGAGAATCGCACGGCTATAGACAAACTTTCTCGCATCATAGATTCAGCCGAAAGTCTGGGTCTGGCTGTTTCTCTGGCTCTGGTTATCGTTTCCATAATTATCACCCTAAACACTATTCGTCTGACCATTTATGTTTCCAGGGAAGAAATTTCGGTAATGCAACTTGTGGGCGCGAGCAAAAATTACATAAGGGGACCGTTTATCGTAACCGGCGTAATCGTCGGGCTCATATCGGGGCTTATCACAATGGTTATTTTCTTTCCTGTCTCATATTGGCTTGGGGGCACTACCCAAAACTTTTTCATCGGTTTCAACATTTTTGATTATTATTTGGCCAATTTTTTCCAGATTCTTTTCATTGTCGTCGGTTCCGGCATAGGCATAGGCGCTCTGGCGAGCTTCCTTGCGGTCCGCAGATATTTGAAGTTGTAAGATACCGGTGGAATAAAGGCTTAAACCAGAATGAAAAAGAAAAACCATAAATATATTTTTGTAGTAGGAGGTGTGATGTCCGGAGTCGGTAAGGGAATAGCCTCGTCATCCATTGGCAAGATTCTCCAGAGTAAAGGTTTCAAGGTCAATCCCATAAAAATTGACCCATACTTAAACGTAGACGCCGGCAATATGAATCCGACAGAGCACGGAGAAGTATTTGTCCTGGATTCCGGGTTGGAGACAGACCAGGACCTGGGCAATTATGAACGTTTCTTAGACATGGATTTAAACAGCGAAGATTATATGACTTCCGGTATGATTTATAAATATGTTATTGAAAAAGAACGTAATCTCGGCTACAAAGGTAAATGCGTAGAAGCAATACCACATATTACGGAAGAGATTTTGAGACGTATAAAAAAAGCGGCTGATTCCCACGAATCCGATATTTCTCTAATTGAAATCGGCGGAACAATAGGAGACTACCAAAACATTCTTTTTATTGAGGCGGCACGGACTCTAAAAATAAAATATCCTCAGGACGTCATTTTTATTATGGTCTCTTATCTGCCCGTGCCCGGGTCGCTTGGCGAAATGAAAACACGCCCAACTCAAAATGCGGTGAGACAGCTCAACTCTTATGGTGTTCAACCAGATATTATCATTGCTCGTGGAGTTCAGCCTATTGATTATAAAAGAAAAGAGAAAATCGCAATGGCTTGTGCCATTGCGCCTGAAAATGTTATTTCAGCGCCGGATATAGAAAGTGTTTATGATGTGCCGCTCAATTTTGAAAAAGACAAAATCAGCAGTATCATACTGAAAATTTTTCATTTAAGATCAAAGACGAACGGCAATTCTTTGAAAGAATGGAGAGAATTTGTGCGAAAAAAAACCAGAGCAAAGAAAGAGTTGCAAATTGCCGTGGTGGGTAAATATTTTGATACAGGCGATTTTATTCTTTCCGATGCCTACGTCTCCGTTATTGAGGCCATAAAGTTTTCCTCTATATGGCAGGGGGCCAAAGCCAGATTGACCTGGGTAAATTCGAAAGAATATGAAGCAGATCCGAAAAAAATAACAGAACTAAAAAAATTTGACGGCCTGATTGTTCCGGGTGGATTTGGTGAGTTGGGAATCGAAGGGGTGATAATGGCTATAAAATATGCGCGTGAAAACAGGATACCATACTTGGGTCTTTGTTATGGGATGCAACTTGCGGTTGTGGAATTTGCCAGAAATGTAATTGGCTGGAAAGATGCTCATACTGCCGAAATAAACCCGATGTCATCTCATGTGGTTATTGATATTATGCCGGAACAGAAAAAACTTTTGGAAGAAAATAAATACGGAGCCACGATGCGCCTCGGAGCTTGCCCTGCGGTTTTGAAAGAGGGGACCATCGCCTTTGATGCATATAAAACAAAAAATATTTCCGAGAGACACAGACACCGCTATGAAGTCAATCCAGAATATATCACTGAAATTGAAAAAACAGGGCTGATTTTTTCCGGCGCTTCACCCGACGGTAGATTAATGGAAATTGCCGAACTTCCCAAATCAGTCCACCCATTTTTTCTTGGAGTTCAATTTCACCCAGAACTTAAAGCTCGTCCCCTTCATCCGCACCCCTTATTTGGCGCCTTTGTTAAAGCTTGTTTGGAAAATAAATGAAAATTAAAATGCCAAAGTTTGCATTGACAAACTTTTTGTGATATCATGCTCTGACGTGGAAGCCCTCGCAAACGCCTGTCAGCTATAGCGCGTATCCGGGGGCAACAGGTCGGCATCGTACCCTTCACGATGCCGACCATTTTTTTATTTAATTTTTTCTCTGATGACGGCCTGAGCGCCGGCGAGACGGGCAATCGGCACTCTAAACGAAGAACAGGAAACATAATTGAATTTTTCTCGATGGCAAAATTCAACAGTTCTCGGCTCGCCCCCATGTTCTCCGCAAATACCGACTTTCAAATCTTTTTTGACTCCCCGTCCTTTTTTGATAGCAATGCGGATAAGTTCGCCTATGCCTTCCTGGTCAAGCACCTCAAACGGCTCGTATTCGTAAATATTTTTGGCCACGTATTCTTTGAGGAATTTGCCGGCATCGTCACGGGAAAGCCCGGCACCCATTTGGGTGAGGTCGTTGGTCCCGAAAGAAAAGAATTCAGCGCCAGCTTCCACTATTCTGTCAGCCACCAGCGCGGCTCTCGGCACCTCGATCATTGTCCCTATTTTGTAAGCGATTTTAACTTTGGCCTCTTTCATTTTTTTCTCCACGATATCCACTATTCTGTCTTTGATAATGGAAAATTCTTTGGTGGTGGCTACCAGAGGAATCATTATTTCCGGCTCTATTTTTTTGATTTTTTTAGGCCCTCTGGAAACAGCAATAGCCGCTTCTATAATGGCAGTGACCTGCATATCGTAGATTTCGGGGAAGGTGATAGCCAGACGGCAACCGCGATGTCCGAGCATGGGATTAAACTCGTGCAAATCCTCAATTTTGTCCATCAGCGTCTTGACCGGCACTTTCATTTCTTTGCTCAGCTCCTCAATATCTTTTTTCTCTTTTGGCAGGAATTCATGCAGAGGCGGATCGAGCAGGCGAACGGTAACGGGGAAGCCATCCATAGCGCGGAAAAGCCCCATAAAGTCATTTTTTTGGTAAGGCAGGAGCTTCTTCAAAGCTTTTTCCCGGCTCGACAAATCGTTTGCCAATATCATCTCGCGCACAGCCTTGATGCGGTCGCCTTCAAAAAACATATGTTCCGTTCGGCAAAGTCCTATGCCCTCCGCGCCAAATTTCCTGGCCACCGATGCGTCCGTCGGTGTATCGGCGTTTGTTCTTACTCCTATTTTCCTTATATCATCCGCCCAAGACATAAGCTTCCCGAAACTGCCGGAGAGCTCCGGATCTTCGGTGATCATTTTACCGGCGTAAACTTTTCCGGTGGAACCATCAAGAGAAATAAATTCTCCTTCTTTCAAAATCATACTTGCTTGTTCCGAGCCCGCCGAATGGTCTTTTATCGTTAGAGTCTTGGCCTTTTCGTCTATAATCAAATCGGAACAACCGGCAACGCAACAAGTGCCCATACCTCTCGCTACCACAGCCGCATGACTCGTCATACCGCCTCTCGCCGTCAAAATGCCCTTGGCCGAGTGCATACCATCTATGTCTTCCGGAGAAGTTTCCACTCGCACCAGGATAACATCAAGGCCCTTTTTTGTTTTTTCAAAGGCGTCGGAGGCCGTGAAAACAATTTCACCGACCGCGGCGCCCGGGGAGGCCGGCAAACCTACGGCGACAGCCTCGGCTTTGTTTAGAGCAATCGGGTCAAACTGTTTGTGGAGGAGTTGGTTTAACTGATTTGGGTCCACGCGCAAGATAGCTTGCTCTTTGGTAAGGATTTTTTCGTTTACCATTTCCACCGCGATCCGCACTGCCGCGTGAGCGGTCCGTTTGCCTGACCTTGCCTGCAAAATATAAAGTCTGCCTTTTTCTATGGTGAACTCCATATCTTGCATATCACGGTAGTGTCTCTCTATTTTATTGCAGATGGCGACGAGCTCTTTGTATATTTTTGGATTTTGTTTTTGCAAAGCGGAGACGGGCAGGGGAGTCCTGATGCCGGCTACCACATCCTCACCTTGGGCATTCATAAGATACTCGCCATAAAACTTGGCTTCTCCCGTGGAAGGATTCCTGGTGAAGCAGACGCCGGTGCCGGAGGTTTCTCCCAAGTTGCCGAATACCATGGCTTGAATGTTGACCGCAGTGCCTATGAGTCCTTTTATGTTATTTATTTCACGGTATCTTATGGCGCGGTAATTGTTCCAGGAATTAAAGACTGCGTTGATGGCCATATAAAGTTGTTTGACGGGGTCTTGGGGAAAATCTGTTCCTTTTATTTTTTTAATTTTAGCTTTGTATTTTATGACGATTTCCTGAAGGTCCGCTATAGAAAGGTCTGTGTCATATTTTGCTCCGTGAGTATCTTTAACATTTTCCAAAATATGTTCAAAATCAGAATGTTCCATCTCCATCACAACCGAGCCAAACATCTGGATCAATCTGCGGTATGAATCCCAGGCAAATCGCTGGTTATTTGTTCTTTCTGCCAAGCCCAGCACCGACTTGTCATTTAATCCCAGATTTAAAATAGTATCCATCATACCGGGCATTGAAGAAGCTGCGCCGGAGCGGACAGAAACCAAAAGGGGATCCTTGGCATCTCCCAAAACTTTGCCCATTTTCCTCTGCAAATCCAAAAGTTTGGCGTTAACCTGCTTCTTAACTTCCCCGGTGATAGTTTTTTTACTTTTATAATATAGGTCGCATACTTCGGTCGTAATGGTAAAACCGGGCGGGACATTTATCCCGAGATTTTTCATTTCAGCCAAGTTGGCTCCCTTGCCTCCCAGGATTTCTTTCATATCTTTGTTTCCTTCTTCAAACGCATATACGTACTTCTTGTTTTTTGCCATATCTATTTCAAATTTATTTTTTAATAATCAATAACAAGAACCTATTTATAGCAGATTTTTTAGGCAAATCAAAATGTTGTTTTTAAATATAAAAAATATAGAGCTGGTCCGCTAGGCGCGGACCAGCTCACAAAGCATGAAACCGGACTCTACACCGGAATTGTCAGGTCAGACGATGGAATCAATGCATAACACGGTCGACGATTCTTCGCAGACAAGAACGTAACCACAACACCACGCACAGGGTGTCCGAGGTTAATTATTCCTTCTTCAATCTGCTTGAATGTCGCCCTGGGTCCGTTTACCACGGGGAGACGATTGTTTCGGGGAACAGAAATTTCCTGGACGACCTCCCTCCGTCTTGGCATCCACTGAGTAAGTTCGTTTCGATGCCCGATCTTTCCCAGTTTTGTTCCGTCCAACCTAAAGACTTCAAATCCCTTCTCTTCTTCCATCTTTCTTCTCCGGTTTGAAAAGCTGAATTGAACCTGAAGCAACGTACTGCACGTGGAAGCGAACTACTCCAAATCTCATCATATACCTATTTATCTCTAATTGTCAAGGTACCTGTGGATAATGGAAATAAAGGGCGTTTTCTGTTATTTTTATAATATTGCCAGATCGTCTAATGGTAGGACCTCAGACTCTGAATCTGAGTATCTTGGTTCGAATCCAAGTCTGGCAGCCCGAATAAAACTTGTTTGAAAAGGTGAGAAGTTTAATGATGCTCGGCGGCTTCGGCCTCGGCTTTGGTTTTGTGGATTGTGCCTTCCGGATGATTTGGCGGAGTGTAGACGGTGTAGAGCTTCATATCTCCGTCACCTTCGTTTATGATGTTGTGGCGGGTGCCGGCGGGGATGACGACGGCGAAGCCGTCTCCAATATCAGATTCCTCTCCGTCCAAAACAGCTTTTCCTTCTCCCTTTTCAATGCGAATAAATTGGTCAACATCGTGGACCTCTTCACCTATGTCTTCGTGGGGTAGAAGAGACATTACTACCAACTGGCTTTTGCTTGTAGTGTTTAAGACTTTTCTAAAATTATCATTTTCTTCCGTATCTTCCTCCAAATTTTTTACGTATGTCATAAATTTAATTTAATTATTATAATAAATTGTCTCTTTTATTATAACGCAAATGTGATATATTGGAATACATGAAAAATTTTATTTGGATAGGAGGAATTATAATAATACTGATAGCTTTGATGTTTTGGGGCGTGAAGGGGACTTCGGGGATAAATCCTCCGTTTGAATCGGGCGTAATTCATCCACTGGATCATGTGGAAGGCAATGCCAGCTCTAGTGTGGTGATTGTAGAATATAGCGATTTTCAATGCCCGGCTTGCCGTACTTATTACGGAGTGGTGAAGCAACTTGTGGTTGAGTTTGGCGGCGAAGCGGCTTTTGTTTATCGTTATTTTCCCCTCACGGGCATACATATAAATGCGGAGTTTGCCGCTCAGGCCGCGGAAGCGGCGGGCAAACAGGGGAAGTTTTGGGAAATGCACGACCTTCTCTTTGAAAAACAAGAAGAATGGGCGAATGTAGCCGACATTGAACCTCTGTTTGAATCTTATGCCGCTCTTCTGGATATTTCGGTGGAGCAGTTTAAAACTGATTTTATGTCCAAAGAAGTCAGGGATTTCGTCAGGGCTGAAAGGACAAGCGCTCTTAAATTGGGCCTGCAAGGTACCCCGTCGTTTTTCATAAATGGCAAGCAAATACAGAACCCAAGTTCTACCGAAGCTTTCAGGACCATAATCAAAGACGCCATAGGCAGTCAGCGGTAATCAACATTTCTGCTTTTCCACTCTGTCTTTAGGTGTAGAATATGAGTATGTCTAAAATGCTAAAGTATTTTTTGTATGTGATAATCTGCGTAGCGATATTTTTTGCCTTTGTTAAAATTTTTGGCGGTCCTTTTTCTCCCGATTCTGCCAGCGCTTTTGAGTGGGAAAAACAAGTAAACGTATACTTCGGCAACAAAAATATGGGATCGCCAGAAGATTGTTCAAAAGTTTTTCCGGTTTCGCGCACTATTTTGAACGCTGAGACCTTCGGCCCGGGCGCTCTGGAGGCGCTTCTCAAGGGGGTCTCAGTAAAAGAAAAAGAGTCAGGATATTTTACCAGTCTCAATGACAACATTTTGCTTCAGAGATTTGAAATAAAAAACGGAGTGGCTTATGTTGATTTTAATTCGCGTTTTAACGAGGGGATGGGTGGTTCTTGCAGAGTGACCGCCATAAAATCCCAAATTGAAAATACTCTGAGCAATTTGCCCGACATTGATACCGTGGTTATCTCTGTCAATGGCCAAACCGAAGGCATCCTAGAACCGTAAAATATGTTCACATCTCCTTTTTTGTTTTTTGTCCGAGCATTGTCAATGACAAATATGACGGCCGTCAAAAACGTCAATCATCTTCTGCTAATCTGATATGGTTTGGCCAGCCTGAATGTTTTTATACATGGACTCAGGCCCATTTCTTTTACATGTTCTGTAAATTTTTTGGGCAACGGACTTGGACCAACCCAGACACTCTGCTGAATCATAAAATATTGGAATTCTTTCAGGTGCCACCTCAGCCAATTTCTTTCAATCCTTTTCGATTCGGGAATATCAAACATAAACAAAAGGTTTTTGGGTGCATTCAGTATAAATGGCGAAGCGAACTTCGTGGATAATTTTCTCTCGTTTTCAAAATATTCTCTGCCCGCTTTAGTTAATATCCACCTGCCTGATTTTATCTCTATAAATCCCTTCTTTTTTAATCTGGATATGGTACTGCAAAACGAGCTCTGAGAGCAATTCTTTTTATTTTCCCAAAGTATCGGTACTCCAAAAAAATTTACCCTCACTCCCTTGTAATAAAGATGTGTATTCCAAAGACTCTCTAATATTTCCATCACGATGCTCATATACGAAATTATATCAGTGATTGTCGTTTTGACAAATATGACGGCCGTCATATTTGTCAAAAGCCAAAATATACAATACTTCACTACTACCAGAACGCGGTTTTAATTTGGTAATTTCAATTTGTACCGATACGCAATCTTATTTCGTATCAACTTTGGGAATGAAAAAGAGGCCGGAAAGAGTGAATAATCCCAGGAAACCAAAAGAGGCGGAATAGGAGAAGAAATAAATTATAGGGAAAGCAATAAGAGGAGCCAAGACGTAGGAAAATGAGCGAACCATACGGAAAATGCTTATTTCGCTCACGTCCTCCTCTTTAACATGTTTGAAAAAGTAACTTTCACTAGCTACTTCTATTAGACTTGCACCAATACGAGTGGCAAAAAGAACGGCTGCCCAAATCCAAAATACTGGAGCAGAGAGAAAGGGAATCAAAAGCGTAGCCAAGGACATTATTATAAAACCGGTAACTAAAATTTCTTTTTCGCCAAGTTTTTTGTCGGCCAAAAAACCGGCTGGCCACTGAAAGAGCAAAAATGGCAAAAGCATAATAGTAAACATGAGCCCAATCTTGTCCCAACCAAACCCCATTTCTTTACTTAGGAGCAGGGGCATGTATATGACCATCCAAGAATAAAAAAAGTTAAGCACAAACTGAACCAGGGCGATTCTAAGCTGGTCCTTTTCTCTCCACAATAACTTAAAACCGGAAAATATTTTTGTTTTAGCGACACTGACTCTCTTTATATTTTTGAATGAAAGACTTACCACCAACAACAAAAGAATCAAGATCGCTCCCGCTGAAAAATAAACTCGGCTGAAATTATTTTGGCTTATTAAAAAAGCCAAAGCTAGGGGAGAAATGACCCACGCCATATTTGCAAAAGTCAAAAGACCGCCTCTTTTATTGCCTGTGGTATTTTCGGTTTTTGTTTCTTGTTCCAGACAAAGGTCAAGCCAGAAATAAAGAACTGAAGCAATCGCCAGTTGAAGAATGAAAAGGAAGATAATCAGCCAGGCGGAAGTCAAAAATCCCATACCAAAAATTACTAGAATTTCCAAGGCGATAAAAAAGAGGAAAGATAAAATATTGCCGAAACGACGCAACAAAAACGGAGCCAGAGAAAGCAAAAAAATATCCAGCAAGGAGCCGACAATATACAAAATATTCAGAACGCCTATGCTGACAAATTGTCCGAGAAGGGAAGAGTTGACATAAGAAATCAAGGCAAAATGCGCTGCCATTAGAAATCCCGCCAAATACACCAACCTCAACCTTCTTTTGGAACCCATATCTTTATTCTACAGGAAAATTGTGGAAATAAAAAACCCCACCCCTTACCCCTCTCCTAGATGCAGGAGAGGGGAAACATACTTCACATAGTGATAATTCTAATACTCCTCTCCCTTCCCCTGCGCCTAGGGGAAGGGCAATCCCGCCTTAGCGGGATGGGATGAGGTTAAACTCCGAGAATCACCGGAATAACAATAGGGTGCTTGGCGGTTTTTTGGAAGAGGAAACGGGCCACGGCATCGGTGACGTTGCCCTTTATGTAATCAAAGTTTATAGGATTCATTCCTCTCGTTGATTCTTCAATCGATTTTTTGATGATAAGGCGGGTATGCCCCAAAAGTTCTTGAGATTCACGCAGATAAACAAAACCACGGGAAATAAGGTCCGGTGATTTGCGTAGTTTGCCTGTTTTCAAATCAATAACGGCAACGATGACAAACATACCGTCATCGGCCAGCATTTTTCTGTCTCGCATAACCACTTCCTGTATATCTCCCACTGCGAAACCATCCACCATCACCAGGTCGCTTGGCGCCTTTTCTTTAAGAATTTTTATTTTATTTCCCCCGTCCTGGATTTCTACAAGGGAGCCGTTGTCTGGGATGGCGACATTTTCCCTGGGAATGCCGAGCGATTGGGAAAGTTCTGCGTGCAGACAAAGTTTATAGTGTTCACCGTGCACCGGCATAAAAAATTTATAATTAATTCTCTGGTGGATCCACTTCAGTTCGTCGCGGTTGCCGTGACCGGAAGCGTGAATATCCGAATCCAGATAGGTGATGACTTTGGCTTCGGAACGATAAAGATTGTCTTTCAGTTTGACTATGGCTTTGTAATTGTTGGGTATGATGGAAGAAGAAAGCAAAATAGTGTCAGCTTTTCGCAGATGGACATATTTATGGGTTTTGTTGGCGATGCGCATCAGGGCGGCAAATTCTTCGCCCTGAGAGCCGGTGACCAGCATTACGATCCGGTCAGGAGGATAATTTTCAATTTCTTCCACCGGAATTATATTTTTTATGTCGGAGAGTTTCAAAAATTTAATGATTTCCAGATTGGTTTTCATACTCCGGCCCTCCACCACGATTTTTTTATTGTATTTTTCGGCTATCTTAATAATAGCGATAATGCGCTCTACTTGAGAAGCGAAGGTGCCTATAATTAAACGGCTTTTGGCGCCTTTGATAAATTTTTCTATATTTTCAGTTACTACGTTCTCGGCCAGAGAAAATCCCGGCTTTTCAATACTGGTTGAATCCATGGTTAGAAGAAGCACATTCATACCCTTGAATCGCTTGTATTGCTCCTCCTCTTCTTCCGTAGGTACCCCCTTCACGTTATCTACCCGCACATCTTCAATGAAAACGATGTTGCCATAGGGAGTTTGAATTATAAGGCCCATTGAGTCGGGAATAGTATGGGAAATCGGAAATGTGGAAACCCTTATTTTGCCAGCGATAATCGTTTCGTTCCCGTCTACCACTTTTATGTCCAGAGGTTTGAGGTTGGTAAATTCCTCTTGGCGTTTCTGAATCATAATGGCGCTAAACTGTCTGGCATATATGGTGGGGTAGCCGATGCGATCTATTATGTAAGGGATACCGCCGATATGGTCCAAGTGGCCGTGAGTTATAAAGATGCCACGTATTTTTTCCTTCCTTTCTTCCAAATATTTGGTGTTTGGCAGTATGTAATCAATACCCGGCGAATCCTCGTCTTTGAATTGAAAACCGGCATCTACGACTATTATATCGTCGCCAATTTCTATGGCGGTCATATTTCTGCCTATTTCCTCGCAACCACCGAGGGGTATAATCCTTATATTGTTCCCAACCGGAGGCAGGGAAAGAGTTTCGGTAGTTTTGGATTGGGGTTTTTGATTTTCCGGAAGGCCAAATCCTGAATTAGTATTGACAAAACGCCTGTGGCGAAAAGAACCATGGCTTTTTTTGAGCGCCGGTTTGGCGGGGGAATGAGGGTGGGCCAGAACCTTTACCGGCCTTGCGGTTTCCGGAGCGTGGAAACTTCTTATTCTGTTTCTATTTCTATTTTGTTCAATCATATTTTATGATGAGTTTATCGGACTGTTATTCGGAGAGAAACTTCCAGATTTTGTCAGTTTCTATAAACCACTTGTTAATTGAGAGGAATCTCTCGCTTTGAGAAGAAACTCTTTTTAAAGATATATTTTTTACTTGAGGAGCCGGAGCATACAAAAAGTTGGGCGAGAACAAGAAAATAACCGGAATATCTTTATGAATTTCAGCAAAAATTATTTCTTTTTCTCCAGTTTTCTTTTGTTCGTCTGTTTCTTTCTGGATATCCTCCAGTGCTTTATCCACAGTGATATTGGCGTAAAGAGAAATGTTGAGTCCCGGATCGTTTCTCTCGGAAGAATGCCAAAACGGATAAAGATCACTGTCCTCTCCCACAACTTCCCCGAAAAGCAGGGCGTCATATTTCCTTGGTTTTATTATATTTTGGCTCAAATCTCCAGCTTCAAAAACTTTTATTGAAACCGAAGCGCCTATTTTTTGCCAAGCTTCCTGTAAAATTTCTGCTGTTCTCTTAAGTTCCGGAGCGTCGGATGTGCTTATGGAAAATTGGAAAACAGTTGTCCCGGTTTTCGTCTTCTTTTCCAATATGCCGTCTTTATTTTCTTTCCAACCGTTTTTTGAAAGATATGCTCTGGTGGTGGACGCATCCGCCGTTGCCTCCCCCGGATTTGTTTCTATGTTAGCCGGTGTCGGCCCGTTCAAAACTTTGCCAAAACCAAGAAGTACTTCATCCACGATCCTCTTTTTGGGAGTGGCCATTTCCAAGGCCTCTCTTATTTCTTTATTCAGAAAGACAGGAGCAATATTTTGATTAAGAAATACTCCGAAAACTCTTGGCAGGGAACTTTGGTCAATAATGTCGTTTTTGTCGATTAAACTTTTGGCTGCGGTTTGGCTTAATCCTGCGGCGCTATCAATAGTTTTGTCCCCATAAGCTTTGAGGAGAGCTGTTTCATTTTGAAAAAATTTAAAAACGATTGATTTTATTTTTGGTCTGCCAAGAGCATATTTGCTCCACGAGGAGAGAGTTATGGTGGTTGGTATGCCTCCCGAGTTTCTGACAATCTTTTCTACTTTGTAAGGTCCGGAACCTATCGGATCTATATTGAATTGGCTAAATGGAAATTCTTCTGACGAAACATTTTCCCAAATATGCTTCGGTAGTATTCCCAAAGTCAAAGCACTTAAAAACGGAACATAAGATTTTTTTAAAATAAATCTGATTTCTCTATCGCTTATTTTTTCCACTGTTACTCCTTCCCAGTTTGATTTTTTGGGGCTCTTAATCACCGGATCTAGGATTTTTTCAATGGTAAAGACTATGTCGTCAGCGGTTATTTCTTTGCCGTCGTGGAAATAAACATTATCTTTTATAATAAAATCGTAGACAGTGCCGTCCTCCTTTATTTCGTAAGATTTGGCCAAATCCGGTTCAAACCCGCCCTTTTCCGAAGCTTTTAACAACCCGGAATAAATTACAGCGGTCATATCTTTGTCGGTATCAGAAACAGCCAACACCGGGTTTATAAATCTCGGGCTGCCTATTAATCCTTCTGTAAAGCTACCGCCAAAAGCCGGTACTTCTATTAAAAATGAACTTTGTAAACGAAAAAGTAAGGTTAAACCGCTTACCACAAACACCAAAGCAAAAAAACCAAAAAATATTTTTTCGGAGAGATTCATTTTTTCTATCACCCTTTCTATTTTCCTGATAAAATTTGGGCGGTGATAATTTACAAACAAAGTATTAAAAAAAGATGCTATTTTGCTTTTCCCGTTAGAAGTAGGAAATTTCATTATCGTAATTTGCAATTTACTTATTAATTAATAGAATTTTTCATAGATTACCCCGCTTTAGATTTCCGTGACTTCTAACGGGATTTTGGGTAAGTATTGTGATGAAGTTCTAGTATAACAAATTTAGGAGAGTAGAAGCAACAAAAAGACAAGCGATAACAATGGTACCTCTGAAAATCCAAAGTTCCGGACCGCGCCTGGTCTTGTGAGCCGAATCCATATTGCCTCCGCCGAAAGCCGAGCCCAAAGAGCCTTCAGATTGCTGAATCATTATGAGGGCGCCCAATAAAACGGCCAAGACTATTTGAATGTAGGGCAACATAGCGTTGAGGAGAAGTGTAGCATATTTGGAAAAGGTTGCAAGAATCACAAATTGCACTATAATAACCCCCTTAATCCCCCTTACCTTAAGGGGGAAAAGGGAGGGGAAATATCCGTGTTTTTCCTTTTTCCCTCCCCTGATCAAGGGGAGGGCAGGGTGGGGTTTTTATTAGAATAAGAGATTTAAATTTGAATATGAAAAAGAAATCCAAAGCAAAAAAAATAGTAAAGAAACCAGTAAAGAAAGTTTTAAATAATCAAAAGATTACTCCATTAGGAGACAGGATTTTGCTCAAGCCTGCCTCACAAGAAGATATGAATACCACTGCTTCGGGTATTATCATTCCTGACACCGTTAGCAAAGAAAAACCCGAACAGGGGACGGTTATTGCTGTCGGAGAGGGCCGATGGGAAGGGGGCAAAAAAATTCCGGTTTCTGTAAAAGTGGGCGATAAAGTTGTATTTTCAAGATACGGATACGAAGAAGTTAAATACGATGATATTGAGTATTATATTTTGAAAGAAGAAAACATATTAGCAATAATCAGATAAACATTATGGCAAAAGTAATTATATTTAGTGAAGAAGCCAGAAAAGCTTTAAAACGTGGAGTGGACGAGGTAGCTAACGCAGTCAAAGTAACTATAGGTCCGCGGGGCAGGAACGTGGTTTTAGATAAAAGTTATGGAGCGCCGATGATTACCAATGATGGTGTCACTATCGCCAAGGAAATTACTCTTCCTGACAAATTTGAAAATATGGGCGCCGAAATCATAAAAGAAGTAGCCAATAAAACCAATGATGTCGCCGGGGACGGCACTACCACTTCTGTTATCTTGGCTCAGGCTATTATAAATGAGGGATTGAAACACGCCAGCATGGGGGTCAATGCCATGAGTTTGCGGATGGGTATTGAAGAAGCTACAAGCAAAGCCGTCACTATTTTGGGACAAATTGCCAAACCGATAAAAAATAAAGAGGAAATAAAACAGGTAGCCACCATCGCTGCCGAATCTGAAGAAATAGGCGGTATTATCGCTGAAACCATAGAAAAAGTCGGCAAAGACGGTGTGGTAACGGTGGAAGAGTCACAAACTTTTGGAGTTGATTCCGAGGTGGTAGAAGGTCTTGAGTTTGATAAGGGTTACGTTTCTCCTTATATGATTACAAACGCCGAAAGAATGGAGGCCGAATATAAAGATGTGCCTATCCTTTTGACGGACAGGAAAATATCTTCTGTTAAAGAAATTTTGCCCCTGCTTGAATCCTTGGCTCAAAGCGGCAAAAAAGAGCTGGTGATTATTGCTGACGATGTTGATGGGGAAGCTTTGGCCACCTTTTTGGTCAATAAACTTCGTGGAGGATTTTCGGTCCTCGCTGTCAAAGCCCCCGGTTATGGAGACAGAAAAAAAGAAATGCTTGAGGATATCGCCGTCACTATTGGAGCCAAAGTTGTTTCAGAGGATTTGGGAATAAAACTTGAAGGTGCTACTGTAGATCAGCTCGGTCATGCTGTGAGAGTGGTGTCAAAAAAAGACAACACTATCATAGTTGGCGGTAAAGGAGGCCAGACTGCAATTTCGAACAGAATAAAAGCTCTCAAAAAACAGAAAGAAACTCTGGATTCAAAATATGATAAAGAAAAAATAGACGAAAGGATTGCAAAACTTTCCGGTGGCGTAGCGGTCATAAGAGTGGGCGCGGCTACGGAAACCGACATGAAATATTTGAAATTGAAGATTGAAGATGCTGTGGCTGCCACCAAAGCGGCCATTGCCGAGGGCATCGTGGCCGGAGGCGGTAGCGCTTTTATTAGGGTTATAAAGAAGATGAAAATTCTCAAAGCGGTAGAATTTGCCACCCGTCCGAACGGGTCATCCGGGCGGGCTCCGGAAATTGCTCTGGGATTTGATATTGTTTTACGTTCTCTTGAAGCTCCGCTTAGGCAGATAGTACTAAATACGGGGAATGCCGACGGCTCGGTGGCCGTTGAAAAAATAATGAATTCGGACAAAGAAAATGCCGGTTTTAACGCTATGACAGAAAAGTTTTCCGACGACCTTATCAAAGAGGGCATCGTTGATCCGGTCAAAGTGACTCGCACCGCTTTACAAAATGCCGCCTCTGCCGCCGCCATTTTGCTTACTACTGAAGTGGCCATAACAGATGAACCGGAGCCGAAAAAACCCCACAATCACGGTCCGGAAATGGGAGGAATGGACTATTAGGAGAAACGAAAAGATGCTATACTATCTATAATTACCATTAACCAAAAAATATGGGGTTCTCAACAGTGATTTTAATAGTTGTAGCGGCGATAGTCCTCTGGTTTATTTTTGCTTACAATCGATTTATTCGGCTTATCACTCGCGCCAAGGAAGCTTGGAGCGATATTGAGGTGCAGATGAAACGCCGTTACGACCTTATTCCAAATCTCGTTAATACCGTCAAAGGTTATGCCACCCATGAGTCAACCGCTTTTGAAAATGTCACCAAAGCCAGAGCTATGGCTATAGGAGCCGGCACTCTGGAGGAAAAAGGCAAAGCGGAAAATATGCTCTCCGGCGCCTTGAAGTCTCTTTTTGCGGTAGCCGAAGCTTATCCTGACTTGAAAGCCAACCAAAACTTTCTGGAACTTCAGCGCGAACTTTCCGATACCGAAGACAAAATCCAAGCGGCAAGAAGGTTTTATAACACTAACGTCCGCGATCTTAATATCTCCATTGACACATTTCCCTCAAACTTAATAGCCGGTATGTTCAAGTTTTCCAAAATGGAATTCTTTGACCTGGGAGATCAAAAGGAGGCCTCCGAGCCGGTCAAAGTACAGTTTTAAAATTAATTAAATAAAGCAAAAATTATGGACAATAATACAAATGCCCAGACTAAGAGTGTCATCATTTATTCAACACCGACTTGCCACTTTTGCACGTTGGCTAAGGAGTTTTTCAACGAAAATAATATAAAATACACAGAATATGATGTCTTGACCAACTTGGAGAAAAGGCAGGAGATGGTGGACAAAAGCGGGCAAATGGGAGTGCCGGTTATTATGATAGACGGCAAAATTATCGTTGGCTTTGATCAGGCCGAGATTTCTTCATTGCTTGGTATCTAACTCTCTCCTTGCCTCAAAAATAAAATGCTATAATATTCTCCATGGAACCCGAAGAAAGAGAAATGTTAAAAAAGACTCTTGAACTGTCTCAGGAAAACAATAAAATGTTGCACTCCATTCGTCGGGGCATGTTTTGGGGCAGGATTATGAGAATTGTTTATTGGGTTGTTATAATAGGTGCTGCTATTGGAATTTACTATTATATAACGCCATATATTGATACAGCCGTAAACGCTTATGGCAATGTGAAGGGAGATCTAAAAAGTTTTACTGATTTGTTTAAATTGAATAAATAGCGCAATATGCTAGTATATTTTTGTTCCATTTTGCCGAGGTAACTCAGTTGGTAGAGTGTTTCCCTGAAGAGGAAAAAGTCGGCGGTTCGAGCCCGCCCCTCGGCACACTTCATAAACTCGGTGTAAACCAAATATTTAGTTCCCTCTAACCTTCAATCTGGTAGAGCGGTTTTTGTCCAGTTTGGGGAGTCGTATGATGAGAAGACCGTGTTTTTCTATCGCTTCGGCGGCGTCCACGTCTATTTCTTGAGGCAGAACAATGGTGCGGGAAAATGAACCCCAATAAAGCTCTCTGTGGAAATAGTCATCGTCAGCCACAGTTCTTTCGTTCTCTCTCTTGCCCTTCAAGGTGACCATGTCACGTGAGATGGAGACATCCAAATCTTCCGGCTTCACTCCGGCCACCATGGTTTTTATGATGATTTCGTTTTGGTTTTGATAAACGTCAACATTGAGCTCACCCTCTTCCGGGCTGTTGTTTATCCAATTTTCTTCTTTAGTTTCTGGAAGCTCATTTTCCGATTCGTTTGACATAGAAACGGCACCAGTCAGTCTTTCAAAAAATGATCTTTTATTTGCCATATTATTTATAGTGAGTTTACTTGTAGTGAAAATAATTGAACTATCGAACTAAGAATTAATTTTTTTAACTTTTTCTATGAGCACTATTAAGAGAATAATTAAAACCCAGACTCCTGCAAAAACAAAAAATAAATCATTCCCGGATTTAATTATAAGCAAATTGAAAATAGTATGCAATAGAATCGAAAGAACAATGCCTGTGTATAAGAAAATTTTTTTAATTTTCGATTTTTTGTAATAAGACAGGCCGATCATTACTCCTATGGCTGCCGAGGACGCTACATGAAGGAGAGTAGCTCCCAAGAATCTGGAATTGCCGGCCATAATGCTTTGTATGAAATTGCCACTATCTATCGGGTTGAAGATAAACAAAGTATTTTCTAAAGCCGAAAATCCCAAAGCTACAGTGATGAGATAGATGACGGCATCAATGGGCTCGTCGTTGTATTTATTTTTCCAAAATGAACTCAGGGATGTGGCAACAAATTTCAATATTTCCTCGGTCGCGGCCCATAAAACTATCAGTAAAAGTCCGGGCATTATGCCCTCGGTGCATACTCTAGGCTCGATATATACGCAAAGATATCTCTCCAACCAAATGGCCGGCCATACCGCCAACATTCCGGATATGAAAGAGATGGTAATTCTCAACCTGGGTTCCGGATGTAGCCGGTCTTCTTTCAGCCAAAACCAAAGCCAGAGCAAAGCCGGTAGGACGCCACCCAGGATAGAGAAAAATATGGTATTAGATGGAGACATAAAATTTTAATAAACCGGCTCGCCTGCGCAGTCAGGCCATTTTTCTACCATGAGGAGATTTTTTGAATCTGGCTTGCCCCGCGAAGCTTCAGCGGAGTGGGGGAGTAGAGACCAGATTTTTTCGGTTATAAACGGCATAAACGGATGCAAAAGTTTTAACTGTTCTTTCAGCAGAAATCCTAAAAGATTTTTTGTTTTCTCTGCCGTTTCTCCACCCTCTTTTATTTTTGTTTTGCTTTCCTCTATTATTATATCGGCAAAAGTGTGCCAAGTGTAGTGGTAAATCTTTTCGGCGGCCAGGTAGAAGCGATAATTTTCCATATCGCCCGTTACGTCTTTAACCAACTCATTAAATTCATCCAAATATTTTTTATTTTCCACATCAGTCTGGGCATTTTTTAAATCATTCTCTGCGTCCGAACTATTTTCCAAAACGAAACGGGTAATGTTCCATATCTTATTGGCAAAATGTTTGTAAGCTTTTAGTTTCTCATCCGATATTTTCGTGTCATTTCCCGGCCCCGTACCGACGATAAGAGCCATTCTCACGCTGTCGGCGCTGTATTTCATTGCCATATCCAGAGGGTCTACATTGTTGCCCAGTGATTTACTTATTTTCCTGCCCTGATTGTCACGGACGAGTCCGTGCAGATAAACGTTTTTGAAAGGAATCTGGTCAAGGACGTAAGTGCTCATAAGTATCATTCGCGCAACCCAGAAAAACAAAATATCATAACCGGTCTCAAGTACCGTGGTTGGATGATAATTTTTTAGGTCTTCTGTTTTTTCCGGCCAGCCGAGGGTGGAAAATGTCCAAAGCCCGGAGGAAAACCATGTGTCCAGAGTATCTTCATCTTGTATCCAATCATTTTCTTTGGGGGCTTCTACATTACAATAAATTTCTTCTTTGCCTGCCGTGAGCGAAGTCGAACGGTACCAAACGGGGATACGGTGTCCGTACCAAATCTGTCGGCTTATGCACCAATCACGCAGGTTTTCAATCCAATGCGTGTACTCTTTTTTGAATCTTTCCGGCATTATATTAATATCTCCGTTTTCAACTACGGAAAGCATAAGTTTTTTGAGCGTAGTTTTTTCTCTGTTTTTTATAAACTCTTTATTAACATTTATGAACCACTGATTCATAATCTGCGGTTCAATAATTCCGCCCGTTCTCTCAGCCGTGGCGACATTATGAACATAATCTTCCTCTTTCACCAAAAGGCCTTTTGATTTCAGTTTTTCCAAAATTTTAGGTCGAGCCTCGGATATTTTCATTTCATTGAATTCTCCCGCAATAGGCAGAAGTCTCCCGTATTTATCAATTATCTGCTCTTTATCAAGGTTGTGCCGTCCGGCAATTTCAAAATCAACGATACTGTGCCAGGGGGTGATAGTCATAACTCCCGTTCCGAACTCCATATCGATGGATTCATCTTTTATAACAGTTGCCGTTATGGGTCCGTTTATCCACTCCAAATCTATTTTTTGCCCATGCTTGTATTCTCTGTATCTCTTGTCGTCCGGGTGCATCACGACATATTTGTCTCCGAATTTTGTTTCCGGGCGGGAAGTGCCTATCACGAACGGCCCATATTTGAAATAATAAAATTTTGTTTTTTCCTCAACGTAAACTATCTCGTCATCGGATATTGTCGTCTGCCCCTTGGGGTCCCAGTTCACTATTCTGTGGCCCCTGTAAATAATTCCGTCGTCGTACATTTTTTTGAAAACCGTCCTGACTGCCAGATTTCTTTTTTCATCCAAAGTGAATGCTTCGCGAGACCAGTCAAGAGAGCAGCCCATCTTTTTCATTTGTTTGATTATGGTGTCATGATTTTCTTTGGCAAATTTTTCCACCCTCCCCAAAAATTCTTCCCTGCCCAGATCATATCTGTTTTTCCCCTCCTCCTTTTGAATCATCTTCTCCACTTTTGATTGGGTGGCTATGGCGGCATGATCTGTGCCGGGAACCCACAAGGTTTTTTTGCCTCGCATTCTGTTGTAGCGAATCATCGTGTCTTCAAGAGCCAGCATGAAAGCGCTACCCATATGCAAAGTTCCTGTCACGTTTGGTGGAGGCAAAACAATTGAAAAATAGCCGGCATCTTTTTGGGTGATGCCCTTTTCAATACAAATGTCCGGATTAAAAAATCCACTTTCTTCCCATTTCTTATAAATGAGCTCTTCGTGCTCGGTTGGGTTGTACGGTTTTTTAAATTCCTCGTTCATCTTTGTATTTTCTATGTTTCATTAATAATACATTAAAACTGCCATTTTTCCCAAGCCGTTTTTTGAGCGCCTAAAAGACTATTTTATAAAGGACAATATTTTTGTATCATATGTGTCCTTTATATTTTATGGTTGTCTTTATGACTTTTGAAGTGTTTATAAAAGTCATTTTTTAACAAAATATGGCGTTATTAAAGGTATGGCTTAAAATATGGCTTAAAATGAAAACAAAAAATTATCCTTGTTTGACTTTCTTTGTCAACTTTGGTACGTTGAGACAAATAAAAAATAACAAATATGAATAATAAAAATCCAAAAATTATAGAGGTAGGGTGGGCCGGTTTTATGGTTGCCATTATGTTTCTTTTGCCAATTGTATCAGTGGCTTGTGAAATTGAAGAAGATCATGAACATGAAAACACTCCTCCCGCCATAACTCTCATCGGAGCCAATCCTCTCAATCTAACAATTGGCGATACTTTCACTGATCCGGGAGCTACCGCTACCGACACCGAAGATGGTGATTTAACTTCAGCAATTATCACTTCCGGCACCGTTGATACTGCGATTGTTGGTTCATATGAAATTACCTATTCCGTCACGGATAGTGGCGGTCTTTCCGCCTCTGTCACGAGGACAGTTGTAGTATCTGATGTTGTCGTGCCACCTCCTCCGGTAGAATCAAACATTAGTATCAACGCTTCCAAAATTGTTTGTGATTCAGAATCCGATTTGCCGAATTGGGGATTGGGCGGTCCGGATATTACTGTTAACACCGCTAGTGAATTTATAACGTCTCATCCCAATTGTCATTTGGAATCCGGTTGGAATTTCCAGTGGGCAAATAATACAGCGACAGATCCGGGCGGATCGTTCATCGGTGAAATAGGCGGTTGGAATAATTTTGGTCCCACAAACGAACAAGGTGTAGCTGTCGCTACGGTTCCCATGTCTTCTGCTTCTCCTTTCATTTGGGTTAGGGAAGTTTTAAAAACTGATTATTTAACTTTTTCATATCCCGGTAGCAATGACTCAAACAGCGCTGAAATGTATTGCCGTACCGATGTTTTAAATTATGACAATTACGACAGAGTTGACAGCCCGTTTGTATTGGGAGAAACCTATTATTGCGTCGCTTTCAATGTTAGTACTGCCACTACTACCCCTCCCGTTAATACTCCACCTACCATAACCCTTATCGGAGCCAATCCTCTCACCTTGACTGTTGGCGATACATTTATCGACCCGGGAGCTACGGCTACAGATTTGGAAGATGGCGATGCCACTACCACTTCACACATTATTGTTACCGGCACCGTTGATGCTTCTACCACAGGTTCTTATATCCTTACTTATTCCGTCACTGATTCCGGTGGGCTTTCCGCGAGCACTACCAGAACAGTTGTAGTTTCCGATGCGGTTGTGCCCCCTGTTGTTCCTCCAGTAACTCCTCCGGGAGGCGGTGGGGGCGGAGGCGGAGGCGGTATTGGGGGCCACAGACATCCGATTGTTGCGGGAGAAATTCTCGGAGCCACCAGCTGTCTATACCTTATAGACTACTTAAAAATTGATTGGAAAAATGATCCTATTGAAGTACTGAAACTGCAGTCTTTCTTAAATGTCTTTGAAGGAGAAAGCTTGTCTTTGACGGGAGTATTCAATCAGTCAACTTTTGAAGCGGTTCAAAGATTTCAGGTTAAGTATTCAGGAGACATTCTGGCTCCTTGGGGAGATAAAGTAACTACAGGATTTGTTTATATTCTAACCAAAAAGAAAATCAATGAAATCTACTGCAATACTGTATATCCAGTTTCTCAAGCTGAACAAAACGAAATAGATACCTTCAGATCTTCCGGAGGAAACGGCCCGGTTGGACTTCAAACTCAATCTCAAGATATCTCCACTGAAAATCTGAACGGCGAAACGTCTGGTGTCACAGTAGTCAATCTTTCTTCAGATTCTGACACTTCTGCTGTCTCTACCTCTGTACCAGACTCTGTAGTCAAAAACTTGGCCGTCTCACTGTTTTCTCTTCCCCAAAAAATATTTGGCAACAGTAAATATTTTGTTATTCTTCTGGTCCTGGTTGCAATCGCTATCGCTTTCTATAAATTGTTTTCCGGTCCTAAAGATTCGGATGAAGTTCCCGTTGTTCCTGTATCAGGCGAAAAAAAAGAAGAATCCCTCATAATAATATTACCGAGTAGTGGTGAAGAAAAGAAAACACCGGAACTTTTCCCTGATGAGGAGATAGTGATAGAAAATCCGGAAGAAGGACCGGACGATACCGTCATAACTACACCGGATTTGCGCGACGAGAAAACAGATAATGAACAAAAAACTAGATAATATCCAAATTTCCTTGAGCTTTTAATTTTCCTTCTCTCTTTCCGTTTCTCAAATATTCAATAAACCCGGCGGCGGCTATCATTGTAGCATTGTCGGTGGTCAGAAACTTTTCCGGAATCAAAACTTCCATTTCTTGATAATTTTCTTTCAATTTCAAAAGATTTTCTCTCAAAGCTTTGTTAGCGATTACTCCACCGCCAATAATCAAGGTCTTGGGCGAGTATTCATCGATTGCTCTTTTTGTTTTTGAAATCAAAGTTTCTGTAACCGCATCTTCAAACTCTCTGGCTATTTCCATCTTTTCTTTTTCTCCCAGTGTCCCGATCTTTTTTATGTAGTAAAGTACTGCAGTCTTCAATCCTGAAAAAGAAAAATTAAAATCCTTTGAATGAATCATCGGTCTGGGGAATCTAAATTCTTGATTTGCAATTCCCGATTCTCGAGCTTGTGAAGCAAGGCGAGATATTTCCGGTCCGCCCGGATAAGGAAGACCGAGCATTCTCGCTACCTTATCAAAGGCCTCACCGACAGCGTCATCTTGTGTCTCGCCGATTTTTTCTTTCTCGTTCCAGTTTTTCAGGAACACAAGTTCCGTGTGCCCGCCGGATATGAGTAATGCTAAGGCGGGGAACTTTATTTTTGTATCGCCAAACAAAACAGAGGTTATGTGCCCTTCCATATGATTTGCTCCAATCACAGGGATGTTCCATTTTTTGCCAAGCTCTTCTGCGAAAGTTATTCCCACCCAAAG
>JAZDOB010000028.1:0-2424 GCA_043799105.1 Candidatus Zambryskiibacteriota bacterium | reverse complement strand
AAACAAAACGAGTATGAAAAAGCAAAAAAAGAAAAATAAAAAACTAAAGGTCGGAACTTTTCGGGAGCTTACAAGAACGCGATCCTGCTTTGGAACGATTACTAAATGTCGAGTCATAGGGAACGAGAAAAAAACAGAGCTGGAATTAACCATTAAAGTAATGCCCAAACATGTACGATTTTATGAATCCATACGCTTCCCAAATGATGTTAGCCAGTTTGATTACTTGCAGGATGTTTTTCGCGTCACACTAGAAAAAAAGTATAGACCTGGTGAAGAAATACAGCATGTGGATTTTTTTACCGATATGTTTTGCTCACTACGGCCGTGCTACAGCGATGAACGTAAATTGCTGTGTACTCTCATTGATACACCGATCTCCTCTTTACAGGGTGGCGAATTTACGGGGTACGAGATTTCTTCTAAAAATAGAGTTCCTTTTGAGTCAAAAAAGAAAAAATAACAAGCATAACGAGAGTTCGGGGCCTCCGAAAATAAACAGATCGACTCGGGGGAAATTATTAAGCAATAAATCAGGACAAAAATATGTCAGATCAAAATAAAAACAGGCCTGATAATTTTACAGTAGGGCCGATAAGGGTACAAAAATATTTTAACGGTAGGGAGGGCGAGATTATGAAGTTGGAAATCTTAATACCGAAGCGCATAAGGGCCAGAGGATGCCTTAAAGATTTGTTTCTGGAGGATTACAGGACCGCTATTCTCTCAATTGACGATAACGACGACAAAAATTTGAGAATAACGCTTACCAATATAACCCTTGAAAGCTACGAAGAGGTGCCTGAGTAGTATTCCACGATAAAATCGGTGATTGGCGGATTTCTTTGTCTGCCAGTCTCCGATTCGTCGGGATTATAAATTACTAACTAAACTAAAAAAAACATGAACAACGTGGCAATGACTTTCAAAACCAAGGACGATAAACTCGTTTCTTTTGAGAAAACGGGTCTTCCTGGTGAGGTAAAAACAAAAATACTTTATTACATGAATACGGGGGAGCCAGTAGAAGTAGAAGCAAAATATCGTGAAAGCGGAGTGATCGATATGATTTCTCGGCGCGGTTTTAACTTTACTAGACCTGGATATTATATGATGCTTTTTTCGAACAAAGGTGAATACCAGAGAGAGTATTTTGTCTTCTCTCCCAACGAACGACTGATAGATAAGGCCAAATGGGGCAAAATATAACTCAATATGATCAAAACGAAGGATAAAGAAAAATTAAAATTCCCTGGGTTTCCTTCAAATTGGGGAAAAAGCTATTGGAAATGCCCGCGGATAATGGACGAATATTGGTGCTATCTAAGTGGAAGTGAAAGAGCCGTGCTGTTTTTTATTCTTCGTCAAACATTCGGTTTTGGCAAAAAATCAGATAGGTTGATGACGCCACAGTTTAGGAAGGGGATTAACGAACATAACAAGGGTACTGGCATGAGCGAAAAAAGCATTAAGAGGGCGATAAGGGGTTTGGAAGAGAAAAAATTTATATGGAAACGGAGGATAAGCTACTGGTTGAATGAATATGGTCCGGTGATGGGGTCAGGAATAGATGATATTCGGTCGAAAGAAATGAATATGGACAAAAATACCAAGGATCGGGACAAAAGTACCAAAGACTTGGACAAAAATACCAAGGATCGGGACAAAAATGGGACTAATACAATAGAAAATAAGAATAGAAAATTAGAAATAGAAAAAGAAATAGAAGAAATTTTTTTCCTTTATAAAAAAAGAATTTGTCCAGAAGAGGAAGAGTTGGACGACGAGGCCAGAAAAGCTATCGAAGAAAGGTTGCAGAGGTTCGATTCCAGCAAACTTGAAGAGGCAATAAATAGATTTACAGAAGACGATTGGCGGATGCAAAGAAATAGGGGGCTTGGCATTGAATGGTTTTTCAAGTCGGACGATCAGGTTCATACATGGTTAAAATTAAGTCCGACTCATCCAGAGGAGAAATTAAGGTTAGGTTCATACCAGAAGGCAATGCTTACTGCGCCTGTCCGAAGTGATTCGACTAAGCCAGGGTTTGTTTATAGAGAAAAGGTTAACGGTAAAGAGTGTATTGTTCATCAGCCACCATCCAGGGCTGTTCATAATTAAGGGGATATCCGCAATATAGTAAAAGATGGTAAATCTTATCTTGATGAATAAGACGGTAAGATTTCAAACGGTTAGTTATAAATCGGGGAGTCAGCCACCGATGGCGAGGTTATCGCAAAATTACATGGAGACAGAAGAAAACAAAATTAAATACTTTGTGTATGCGCGGAAGTCTCTGAAATCGGAAGAGAGACAGGTTGTTTCGATTGAATCTCAGATTAGCGAGGTAAAAAGCATGTCCGAGGGGTTGAAGGTTGTTGGTACATTTAAGGAAGCAAGGTCGGCACAAGAGCCAGGCCGTCC
>JAZDOB010000010.1:0-75771 GCA_043799105.1 Candidatus Zambryskiibacteriota bacterium | reverse complement strand
TCCCGTTGCAAAGCATCCCGCTGATAAGTTAATGCCAACGTTGGAGGTGGTGGTGGCTTGTCCTGAAATATTCAAACCTCTGACTGTAGTCGTCCCCGTTGTTCCGTCAATTTCCAATGCTGAAATACTTGTGGTGGCGGTGCCGTCAATTGTTGTTGTCGCAAAATACAAGTTGCCTCCTGCGTTTCTAAATGCCCACTGTGCCACTCCAGCTCCTGCTGATAATGCTAGTTGGCTTGCAGTAGTTGAGTATGAGTTAAGTTTGTATTGCGGTGTCGTAGTCCCGATGCCGACGTTGCCACCGCTCAATACATAAAACACGTGATTTACATCGAGTGCATATCCAGAATTAACTTGAATAAATGAATTTGCAGGAGAAGAACCATTATAGAACCAATTATTTCCTTGCAGATTACCAAAAAAATAAGAAGCTTTAACATTACCATTAACATCTAGTGCTTGAGTCGGATTCGTCGTCCCAATACCGACGTTGCCAAGAGAGTTAATGATAAAAGCGGTAGAAGTAGCGGAAGTGCCGGTAGATGAAGCGACAACGAAGAGAGGGGTTGTGTTGGCGCCGGTAGAGTAATTGGAGACGGAGAGAAGAGCGTAAGGAGATGAGGAAGCTCCGATGACGAGGGAGGAGGTAGTGGCGGAGTAGCCAGAGAGAGGGTGTGTGAATGCGTCATAACTTGTGAGACCAGTAGCTGAAGTGAGGAATCCAGCGTCGTTGTTTAATTCAGAAAGATTGATTGAAGATGATGCGACACTTCGGAGAAGTCCTGATCCGATGTATGCAAATCCGTCAGTGAGACCTGTGTGAAGTTCGGTGATGGTGGAGGAAGCATTAGTGAATACCCCCCCAAGAAGCCCCAGTGTCGTCGTAGTTCCCACCCCCCAGGGGTATGCGTCAAACGGCCATGCGAAAGTTTTAAATCCAGAATCATTATTAAACCAACTTAAGTTGACTGATGATGATGCAATCGAGTTTAGTTTTCCTCCAGAACCGGTGTATGTAAATCCCTCTCCGATCGATGAGAGACGGAAATCGCCGGAAACTGTCGATGACGCAGTGCTAAGAAATCCGCCAGAAATAGTGAGAATAGAAGTTGTCGCTGAGCCACCATATGAAGGATGCGTCCAGGCGTCATAGCTAGCAAGACCCGATCCGGTGATGGTCAAGTCCCCGCCGATGACATACGAACCGGCTCCGCAGGAGGATGTGCCGATACAGGTAATGGTGCCGGTGGCAATAGAGCCGAGAGTTGAAGGAGTTCCGTCTCCAGTCCAATATGCTAGTTCACCAATATTTGGAACTGTGGATGTTGAGACATTGCCAGTACCCCCGGTTGACGAAAGTACTCCTCCCGTAAGAGAAAGTCCCGACCCCACAAGATCCGTTATATAATCGTTGTTTATGTAAAGAGCTCCGACCCCCATAGAGCCGGTGGTAGTCGCGTTGCCGACGATAGTTGAGGAAGCTGTTGATAGAAATCCATCTCCAAATAGAGTCGTAATTGTCGTGGTCGGAGCAAGGTATCCATCCGCATTTACCTCCCACGCCTGACCGAAGGAAGCGCCTGTGCCTGTGATTCCCAAAGTTGAGGTGGCAGTATTCACCCACTTGCTTCCGTCATATATCAAAACGTCGCCATAAGTGGTGGAAGTTAGGGTGAGGTCAGACAAGTCGGAAAGATTGGCAACATTTGAAGTACCGCCACCGCTTGAAGTTCCCGAGGATTGGTTTATTAAATCTACAATTCTGTCGTTTTGGTTTGTTATGTAATATCTGTTTACATTTGGAGCAATAGAGGAAGTGAAGGGTAGGGTTAGAAAATATTTTTTCAATTCCGATATTTGCGAATCCACATAATCCTTGCTAGCCCCCACGATGTTCATTGTAATCGCTCTTCCTGTCTCCCCCTTAATGTAAGGGGGATTAAGGGGGTTAGATGAGGTCGTCAAAACCACATCATCTTTCAACCACGGCTTTACTATTTTATACGCCGTATCTTTTACCCAACCGGCAACCGAGTTCCAGGTGTTCGCAGAAAATATGGCCGAAGCAAGCTGGCCACCACTCTGATTTACGCTTGAAATATTTTGTTCAAATTTATTAAAACTGGCACGAACATCGTTCATATAAGGTCCGTATAATAAAGAAATTTCTTGGCCTGCATTTTCCAAAAACTTATAAGGCATTAACTTGGAAATCTTTTCTTCACCGAAAACATAAACAAAAACAAAGAGAAGAGCGAAAGAAACTACGGCCGTATTTATGGCAAATTTCTCAACAAACGGACTGCGTCTGGGCTTATTTAACGATTTCTCTACACTTTCTAAAGCAATGTATTTTGTGCTTTCGTAATCAAATTTCCTTGATATAACGGGGAAAAGCGGCGAATCGTCTTTGATATAAGCGATTTTTTTGGTATTTAGTCCGGATCTAAATACTACCGGTTCAAGTATTTTACTTCTCGTTTTATTTACCGTTTTCTTCTTTTTACCAAAATCTTTACTTGAGACAAATAAAGGTTTTCTTGAAATTTCTTCGCTAGACTTGGTATTAGAATTTTTGTGCTTTAAAATGTCTTTTTTTAAGACATACCAACTGCGTCCAATGAGCTTCGAATCAATCTTTTTTGCGCGACATAATTGTCCAACGTAATCGCTAGTGTATCCCGTGATTTCAGATGCTCGTCTAGCCGAGATATATTTCTTGCCGTGGAGATTAATATCCTTATCCATTAAGGATATTATACAATCTCGGCTAGACGAGATGAATAAAAAAGTTGGGGATAAATCAATATAAAAAATTTAATTTTTTAGTATCGAAATTTTTATTTTTTTCTAAACTTTTTTAATATATTTTTATCTCATTCCGGTCTGCTTTGTTTGATTGTTGTTTTATCTTTATAAGACCCCCAAATACCGTCCAAACCAATAATTGCACTCAAAATTAATCAAAATACTATAATTATTATAATGTGTTAAAAAAATTATGTACAGCGAGTTATCCACATTATTAAACTTTTATATTCATACATAGTGATATAATAATGTTTATATAGGTTTGGTAGTGTTTAATTTTCAGTAATAAACAATAAAATAACCAATAAAATGAACACATACATAACAATCAAAGACGCCGCTAAAATATTAGGTATGTCCAAGATCACTCTGAGAAATTGGGACAAGTCCGGTAAGCTCAAAGCTCACCGCCATCCCTTCAATAACTATAGGGTCTATAAAATAGAAGACATTGACAAAGTCATAGAAATGATTGAGAGTAATATTTTCATTGTAAAAAAGAAAAAAGATGAGATTCGCAAACTGGCCGTCCGCCATCTGGAAGAAGAGCACGCCTCGGGAGATGTTAATATAAATGAACGAAACCCGGATATTGAGGAAAAATCATAAACAAAATTATAGATCTTGCTCATATATATACCCCATTTCAACAAAACCAGTCAAATCAAAATAATCACCCTAATGGTGATTATTTTTTTATTCATTCTAATTTTATATCCTTATTTTATACTTTATTATTTACCCGGTCTCGTCTCAAATATTAAAATCAAATTGGAATAACTTAAATCAGGCTCCCCCGCCCCAGCTTTGTCTGACCCCCTCCTCAGTTCGATCCTAATAAAACTCCGACCTGACCAAAATTAACCCCGACCCAGCCAAAATTCGACCTTAATCAACCCCCAAAGATCTCCATACTACACCATACGCCCACTCCAAAATCTATACTAAACGCTCAGCGTCTAATATTAGACGCTGAGCGTTTAGTAGTTATCCACACACCCAATAGTGGCACTTTTGAGCTCCTGCTATACTACTGCCATACCAAAAACATCATGAGATACGAAAATTTTGCAGAAAAAGAATATTATCATCTCTTCGGCAGAGGCGTTAATAAAGAAAAAATATTTTTAGACGATAAAGATCGCGCCAGATTTATATTTCTTATTACCCATTTCCAATCCCCCACCCGGATATACAACATATCTTGGTACACCAAAAGCTTCCTTGAAAAAAACTCATTCAGCACAAAGAAAGATAAGATTGATGACATGCTCAAAAAGAGAAATGTTGAATTGGTTGCCTTTGCCCTCATGCCCAACCATTTCCATATTTTGATACAAAACTTGGAAGACGGTATTCTTTCCGTTTATATGCACCGAGTACTTACCGCCTACAGTAAATATTTCAATGCCAAGTACAACAAAAAGGGTCACGTATTTCACGGGCCGTTCGGAGCGGTACATGTTAAAAACAACAATCAGCTTTTGCACTTATCAGCATACATACACAAAAATCCGAAAGAGATCGGCGCCTGGGGAGACACCTACGACAAGTACCCCTGGTCGAGCTACCAGGACTACATAGGTCTAAACAGGTGGGGCGATTTGATCTCTACCGATATTGTATTAAGACAGTTTAAAGACCAGGCAAAATATAGGGATTTTGTGTCTACCAGTACAGCGAAAGAACCCCTCCTGTAACCCTTTAGCCGATAAGTTTCTCAAAAATAGCCTTCAATATTTGAGGATTGGCCGAGCCTCCGGTAGCCTTCATACCCTGCCCAACCAGAAATTGCAGAGCTGAAACTTTGCCGTTTTTATACTCTAAAACAGCTTCTGTGTTTTCGGATATTATTTTATTTGCAACTTTTTCAAGTTCTTCCTCATCGCTTTTTTGGAACAGCCCTTCTTCTTCTGCTATTGTTTTTGGGTTCCTATCACTCTCCGCCATTTTGGAAAGAATATCCTTCGCCCCCCGTGAAGACACCTCCCCTTTTATAAACATAGAAATCAGGGACGAGAGATTCTCTGGATTTATGGAAAACCCTCTCTCCCCCAAACTGGCAATGTCGCTCACTATGTAGTTTGAGAGCAGTTGAAAATCTCTGGGGCTGAGGCCGAGTGAAGCTTTTTCAAACAGAGAGCCCAGTTTAATATTTGAAATATAAAAATCAATATCGCTCTCTTTTATATTGTAATCTTTCTTTAATCTCTCCCTTTTTTCTTTAGGAGTTTCGTGTATTTGGGTACGCAATGTTTTTTCGTCAAACTCGGCTGTCTCGCTTAATTTAAGTTTTGGCAAGTCGGGATCAGGGAAGTATCTGTAGTCGTGCGAGTCTTCTTTGGACCTCTGAGAAAAGGTAACCTGCTTCTTGTCGTCCCAACCTCTGGTCTCTTGGCTTATTTTTTCGCCGTTTTTTAGAGCTTCTATTTGCCTCTTTATTTCAAACTCTATGGCTTTTTCCGCCGACCGGAAGGAGTTAAGGTTTTTAATTTCTACTTTTGTGCCCAGTTTATCGGTATTGCTGACTGAGATATTGGCCTCAAGCCTCATTTCCCCTTTTTCCATATTGGCCTCCGCCACCCCCAGATACTGCAAAAGCAACTGCAATTCTTCGCCAAACTTGACGACTTCTTCGGACGAATGTATTACCGGCTCCGTCACAAGCTCCATAAGCGGCACTCCGGCCCTGTTGAAATCAAGAAGGGACGAATCATCTGTGTCCCCCATTCCGTGGCTCGAACGCGCCGTATCTTCTTCCAAGTGAACCCTCGTTATTTTTACTCCCAAAAGCTCTCCTCCCGAAACCAGAGGATGTTTGTATTGGCTAATCTGATAACCCTTCGGAATATCCGGGTAAAAATAATTTTTGCGGTCAAATTCTGTAAAATCAGCCAGTTTTCCCCCCAGCGCAAGCCCGACTTTTAGGACATTCTTCACGGCCTCTTTGTTTATGACGGGTAGCGTGCCGGGGTGCCCCATACAAATAGGGCAAATATTTACATTGGGCCTTTTTTCATCCGTGTCATTTTTGCACGAACAAAACATCTTTGTTTTTGTTTTGAGCTCCGCATGTATTTCTAGGCCTATGGTTGTTTTCCAACTTATATCTTTTGCCATTGTTTAATCTTTTTATCATATTCTATGACAGTACGCACGTATTCGGCATGACTCCAGGTGAGAGGGGTCGCTGACAGAGGCTCGCCGGTGTACGGGTTGAGTTGTTCGGAAAGCATACCTGACCTTGCAAATTTTGCCACCCACTCTATATCTTTAGCCGCTTCCTCCAATTCCGCCAAAGAGTTGGCCGTCACTATTTTATATTGAGTGAACCACAACGTAGTCACAAACCACGGATTGCCAACCGACCCGCCTTCAACGTGAGAATATTTATCACCTTCATAACGCGCGAGTCCCCCTATGCTTATACCACTGCTCAGTTTGGCATTCAATATCTTAAATGCCTCTTTCATCCTCGGGTCATCAGCGGATATCACCCCAAAACGAAACGGCCCATAAAAACTACTGGCATCCAAATTGATATTTTTCTCTAATTTGTCTCCGTTTAGTTTAAAAAAATATTTTCCTTCTTCATTCCAGAGTAGAGCCATAATGGCCTTACGCAAAGTCTCCGCTTCCCCATAGAATCTGCTGGCATCCTCCTCTTTACCCAAAGTTTTAGCAAAATTGTGAGCCGATATCAAACCTCCATAGACTAAAGAGGCAGTAAAGGGCGAAACTCCAAATTGTTCCTCCCACAAATCATAACTGGGTAGGGGCAATCCCGAATGAATATCTTTGTAATGAATCATGAAGTCGGCCGCTTTCTTTATAAAACTATTATAAATACTTTCTATAAATTCCAGATCTTTGGCTCTTATATAATGCTCCCAAAGTCCAACAAGGAGAACGGCCGTCTCATCTTCTTGTATAGCGAGCTGTCTCTTCCCATCCTTGACCCAGGGGTGCCACGAGCTCCCCAAAGAATGGTCCGGTTGGTATTTGTGCAAAACATAACCTTCCTCGGTCAAAATATCGTTGGCAAAAGCGTAAAATCTCTTGGAAACATCATAAAACCCCGCCATATCAAAACTCCAGGCCGTAAAACAGGCATCTCTGGGCCAAATGTATCCATAAGTATCCCCGCCATATTGCACATTGCCAGAATCAGCCGAAGCCAAAATTCCCCCCCTGTCATCAGAATGCGCCCTCATCACCAAAAGAGAATCATAAAACAAATTCTTGGCTCTTTCAGACAGTCCGGGTAAAGACAACTCAACTTGCCCCGTCCAAGCTTTCCAAAAATCTTGAGTGGACTCAATTAGGTGCTCGGGTGTCTTTTCAAAAACATATTCAAGGAGTTCACAGACTTCTTTGTAAGTCTCACCAGCCATCACCCAATAATATAAAGTCATGGAACCGTCCGCCGGAATATTCCTCTGCCAGCCGATAACCGAATCTACCACTCCGTGTTCAATGGAATTTTTAGACAAAGCTCCATCCTCGGCATCTTTCCAGGTGCCTTCTTTACCCTCAGCTCCGCAAAAACCTATGCTGTAATCATCAAACGGCTTGTTGTTTCCTCCCATACCGCCAACCAAAAAAACTCTCCTGCCTTTGTAATGAATGATGGACTCAATAGTGCTGGAAAAATATGCCGTATCCGCATGGTTGGTATCCCCTATCTTAAACTGCTGGTTGAAAAATATCCTGATATCGCGCGCTCTGTGATCCTTGTTGGTCAGTGTGATTCTTCTCAAAAAAATATTCTTTTCATTATAAACAACATCGGTCGAGACCATAAAAATCTTGGCCTTTTCATTTGTGGCTTCTATCTTGGAGACCATGGTGCTTTTCTCAAATCTTATATCTACATTCCATTCGCCATTATCTATCCAATGCGTTTCGCCATCAACAAAAACTCCAATCTTGTGCAGTTGGTTGGAACCGATATGATTTTCCTGTCCGACATATGGAAAATAAAAATCCCTGACCTGTCCGAACTTATCCAGACAGACCAAAGTATTCCCGTTCCCCAAAACCATTGATCGCGCCATACCCTTTATTTTATCACAATCCGCTTATACTTCGCTAAAGCGAAGTGGTTTGACTTTGTGGAGAGAGACTTCGTGTTCTTGTTTTTTCTTGGCAGAATCCAAGCGGAGACGCAAATCCTGCATAACATTCATATAAGCAATGAAAGCTTCGTAGGGCGATTCGTATGGCGAAAAGTATTTATGGACATCGCCGTCATTCCACCACTTGGTGCACATATAATAGAAGTGATCGGAAGTCTGCAAGCGACGCCAATCTTCTATAAGTTCCAAATCATCAATGTGGACAATCTCCTTGCCCAAAGCATAAATGGTTTCCAGAGCCTGCTTCTGAAGATCGTTTGACGTCCAAGCAGATAGGTCCCTCTCTGTGTCAGCCCACGAGACATTGTAAGGGACATCCAGTTCCCCCTTCGCCTCATATCTATCTATAACTTCAGACGGAGTGGCAAAATCATTGTCTGGATTTTTTAAAATCTCAGCCGGTAAATATTTCAAGAAATTAAAAATACCGGTATCTTCCCATTGATGTTCGCCAAAGGTTTCGTAATCCATAAAAAGATTTATGGTATTACCGTTGCCGTTATGAGAAGAGATCCAATCGGCAAATTTGGGCGCGGTCAGGGGCCAGCTTTCCCAACTTTGTTGGCTAAATCTGAAAGCCACGTCATCGGAAAGACGGTAATGCTTGAGCAATAATTTTATATTATCGGTGCCGGCAGGTTTATAAACAAAAGTCGGACTTCGCCAACCCAAGACGTGGTCGGCCCCCTCAGCCAAAATACCTTTGTAACCCATCTTCTCCGCCATTTTGGCTATATCGTTTGAATAAATAAGTTCAGTATTGCGGAAGACAGATGGAGTGACCCCAAAAAGATCCTGAATTTTTTTGCGATGGAGATTTACTTGATTTACAAATTCTTCTTCGTCATAAACAGAGGCCAAAGAATGATGATAGGTTTCGGATAAAAGTTCGACATTGCCCGTATCAACCAGAGATTTGAATGAATCAATCACTTCTGGTTTATATTTTTCAAACTGTTCCAAAGCCACGCCGGAAATGCTGAAGCTCGCTTTGAACTCGGGATTGTTTTTTATGTTCTCAAGCAGGACTGCGTTAGCTGGCAGATAACATTTACCGGCCACCTTTTCTATAATGGCCTTGTTGTCCAAACTCGTCCCGCTTTCATCATTAAAATAAGAGCTATTTTGACCAACATCAAAAATCCTGTACTTGCGCACTCTCAAAGGCTGGTGAACTTGGAAGTAAAAACACACTGAAGGCATTGTCTAGAGAATTATATAATGAAACCAGAGATTCAGCGGCCTTTTTCCAGTGGATAGCTTTCACTTCTTCCCTGCCATTTACGGATAAATGATTTTTTAATTTGTGATGTCGCAAAACCGAGACTACTTTGTCGGCCATGTCATCTATATCCCAAAAATGCGATTTCAAAACGCAGTTGACCACTTCGCTCACGCCGGATTCTTTGGAAATCAGAACCGGCGTATCGGAAATCATACATTCGAGCGGTAGAAGACCGAAAGGTTCCGAGACGCTGGGCATTACATATATGTCCGCGTCTCTGTAAATTGTGGCCAGCTCTTCCCCACGCAAAAATCCGCAAAAAATAAAATTCCTGACAATGCCCAGTCCCGACACTTGCCTTATCATCTGGTCTTCCATATCGCCGTTGCCTGAAACCACAAAGAACGTGTTGGGTTCATGCTCCAAAATCTTTTTGGCCATGGCCACAAAATAATCTGGACCCTTTTGCAAAGTGATGCGTCCGGCAAATAAAACAATTTTGCCACCTGCTTCTTTTATTTTCCTGACAAACGACGGTACACCGCCGTTACTCTTTTGAAACTCCACTCCATTATGAACCACTTTTACTTTATCCGGCGAGATGCCGTATTTTTGAATAATTTTTTCTCTGGTGCGGCCAGAAACCGCTACGACCATATCCGCCCTGCGATAACCTTCAAGTTCAATGTTGTAAACTTCTCTGTTAACATTGTCTCCCGCGCTCTGGTCAAACTGGGTGGCGTGGACATGGACTACCAAAGGCTTACCCGAGGCTTCTTTGGCGGCAATGCCGGCTGGATACGTGAGCCAATCGTGAGCATGAATAACTGAGTGCGAATTTTTTCTGGCAATACCGGGAGCTTTCAGGGCATAGGCCTTTACTCTTTGCATCAAACTCCCGGATACAAACTCGGGCAGACCGTATTTTCCTGTTTTAGAAGAACTATGACTGTTATAACCAGCAAACAAACCCTTTATTTCTGTTTCGTCTATAAGGTCCGATTCATTGGCAAAAACAAACTTACACCAGGAAGCAGATATGGGAACTTTTAGAGGTAAAACAAAAGTCAAACCGACTCCGCTCGAAGCCAAAGCTTTGGAAAGCCCCTCGCAGGCGACACCCAAACCTCCACTATTAAACGGCGGAAATTCCCATCCGAACATCAAGACACTTGGTAATTTGAAATTAGCCACTTTATTTTAAAGTTGTATGATTTTTGAGATACAAAGACAGAAGAGAAACTTTTCATTTTCTCTTACTGCCCTTATATTTTAACACAATAAAAATCACAACAGCTAAAATGGTGGATATTAAGATCGCGTTTTCCGCAGAGGATATGGCTCTGGCGTACTTTTCATAAACATTTCCCACCTGCCAACCTAAAATGCCCAAAATAATGCCTCTAAAAAACACCCCGACGAAAGAAATCACAAAATATTTGATTACATTCATTTCCAAAATACCGCAAAAAGCCGATATGGCCGTGCTCGGAATAATCGGCACAATCCTGGCCACTCCTATAAGAATATCGTCCCGCCTGGTCCCGCTCATACGTTTTTGAAACTTTTCTATGTCTGTCCAATAGAGACCTATATATTTACCCCATCTCTCAATAGCAAATCTGCCTCCAAAGCGAGCGATGAAATAGACTACATAAGAGCCAATGGTCACTCCCAAAGCTGCCGGTATGGCCACCTTAAAGATGACGGCTGAAATAGCTCCAAAAGAGACAGGACCGGTAACCAAAAGGAAGCCCGACATGGTCATCACCAAAGCCGAAGGAATAGGAGCTATCACCTCTTCTATTACAGATGCCACGAAAACCCCAAAGGCACCCAAAGGCAACACGTTTACCTGTAAAAAGTGTACAAAAAATTCAATCATTTATTGAGTATATCAGACATGCAATCTGGCGGCTATTCCAAAATAATCGAAATATTTTTGTATATTTTTGAAACTGCTATCATAGTCTTTGCCACCCAAAACAGCATCGCAAAAAACATCTTTTGCTCTACCGATTTCTTTCAGGCGACCCTTCCATCTTTTATCATGCAAAGTCAAATAAAAAAGTTCCAACGCTCTTTCAACCGCTTTGTTAAAAAGATTTTCGTTTTTTCCCTGTTGCTTTCCGGCTCTAGACACCTCACTGCCTATATTTCCCATTTGCTCCGCAAGTGACATAGTGAACCATCTACCTTCGGCGAGATCTTTGTGAATCGTTTGGTTCATCCCTCTTTTATTAAATCATTTACAATTCCTATTATTTTTTTTCTCAGCTTTTCATCCTCTACATTTCTCGTCCTGTTTCCAAGCGCTGGTTTCAAATTAATCATGGAATCAAACTCAACAAAATCCTCGCCAAAATTTTCCGGATAGATGTTGATCCCCCAAGTTTCAGTCCCGATAGAATTTTCCCGCTCAACCAAAAGCGATTCCATATCAACGTGCAATTCACCTCCGACAGCCATAATTCCCTGCCGTATATCGACTGCTGCCTTGACCAAATCGCCAAATCTCTCTTTGGCAATTTTCTTGAGTTCTGTTCTCGTTATGGGTTTTTTTATAATTCTTATGTCTGTCATATCACATCATTTTAATTGATTTCCAATTTACTTTCCATGGCACCTCTTATATTTCAAACCCGAACCACACCAGCATGGGTCATTTCTGCCAACATCTTTATGTTCGTTAGAAACAGCGGGGTTGTTTGAAGTATCAGTGACACCTGTGATTTTGAGCGCTTGGTTTTCTATTTCCTTTTGCTCGCTGGAAATATTTCCAAACTCCGCCAATTTTTTCAGATTCTCAGCAATGGTATTTTCAATATTCTCTTCCATTTCCTTGAAAAGTTTCAAGCCCTCTTTTTTATATTCAACCAAAGGATCTCTTTGACCATAAGCGCGCAAGTTGACCGAATTGCGCAGATAATCCATCATTTCCAAATGGTCAACCCAAAACATATCGTAAACCTGCAATTTTAGACTGCGTACTTTTTCGTCCATTTCTTCCGTTAATATTTTTCTTCTCCTTTCATAAAAAGTCTTTCTCTGAAAATTCAAAACATCGTCATATTCCAAAATATGTTTGCGGGCGTCAAAATTGAGACCCTCTATTTTTTCCTGAGCGCTTTCAAGAGATCTGGTGATAAGTTTATTTTCAATGGCCTCATCTTCGGGGATGCCGAGGCGTCCCATCATATTTTTGACGGTATCTGCCGCAAAAACTCTCATGATGTGGTCTTCCATGGATACGAAAAATTGCGTCTCTCCCGGGTCACCCTGTCGACCCGAGCGTCCTCTCAGCTGATTATCTATGCGCCTGGCGTCATGTCTCTCGGTACCCAAAACAAAAAGGCCATTCAGACTTTTAACTTTCTCGTAAGCCGATTTTTCAAAAGGCGCTCCGCCAAGTTTTATGTCCACGCCACGGCCGGCCATGTTGGTAGCCACCGTCACTCCCCCCTCTCGACCGGCTTGAGCTATAATTTCCCCTTCTCTTTCGTGATTTTTGGCATTTAACATTTCAAAATTTACCCCTTCTCTTTTTAAGTATTCACCCAAAAGCTCGTTTTTCTCAATGGAGATGGTGCCTATAAGCACCGGCTGACCCTTTTTTTGGAGTTCTTTTACTTTTCGGGCAATAGCTAAAAGTTTGCCATTTTCGGTCTGAAAAATAAGATCATTTTTGTCAGCTCTGGCAGAAGACTTGTTTGTCGGTATAGTTACCGTATTCAAACCGTAAACTTTATAAAATTCCTCGCTGGAAGTGGCAGCGGTGCCGGTCATACCCGATAATTTTTCATACATTCTGAAATAGTTTTGGTAAGTGATGGAAGCAAAAGTGCGACTTTCTTTTTGGACACTGACATTTTCTTTGGCTTCAATGGCTTGATGCAAACCTTCCGACCATCGTCTGCCCGGCTGAAGCCGGCCGGTATAAGGGTCAACGATAATCACCTCGTCATCTTTAACCACGTAATCTTTATCTCTGCGATACAAAGCCTTGGCTTTGGCCGCCGTTTCCAAATGATGCACCAGCTTTATACCTCCTTCCGCATAGATGTTTGCCAAACCCAAAATTTCCTCCGCCTTACTGATGCCTTCGTCTGTTAAGAGCACTGCGTGCATTTTTTCATCCACCGTATAATGTTCGTTTTCTTTAAGTCTATCGGCCACGCCCGCAAATTTTCTGTATAAAATATCGGAATCAGCCGCCGGCGCAGAAATAATAAGTGGCGTCCTTGCTTCATCTATAAGGATTGAGTCTATTTCATCCACGATAGCAAAGTGGTGCCTCTTCTGCCTCACATTTTCGTATTTATACTCCAGATTGTCCCGCAGGTAATCAAAACCGAATTCGCTGTTGGTGCCATAAGTGATATCGGCTTCATAAGCTTCCACTCGGCTACAAGGCTTCAAAAATTCATGAACAATATGGAAAGAACCCTTTTCGTCTCTCTCTTTGTCCTGTTCTTCGTTTTCAATCTGCGGATTATATATAAAAGAAGATTCGTGAGCGATCACTCCAACTGAAAGACCCAGTGCATCATAAATTTCTCCCATCCAAACAGCATCACGACGCGAAAGATAATCATTGACCGTCACTACATGTACTCCTTCGCCCTCCAGAGCATTGAGATACGCCGGTAGAGTAGCCACTAAAGTTTTGCCCTCTCCGGTGCGCATCTCGGAAATACCTCCGCGATGCATCACAATGCCTCCTAAAAGTTGCACATCAAAATGCCTCTCCTTTAAAGTCCTCCTGGCCGCTTCGCGTACGCAAGCAAAAGCTTCAGGTAAAATATCTTCCAGTGTTTCTCCTTTTTCCAATCTTTCTTTGAATTCAACTGTTTTATTTTTTAATTCTTGGTCAGACAATTTAGAAACAGTCTCTTCAAAGCTGTTTATTTGAGGAATTAAATGCTCTATTTCCTTTATATACCGCTTATTTTGATCTCCAAATATTTTGTTCAAAAACGACATAATAGGCTTATATTATCACAAAAACAAAAACTCCGCCGAGAGGCGGAATCTTTGTTAAGCAGGAAAAAGCTGTTATGCTCTTTTCTTCTTTGATGCTTTTTTCTTTTTTGCCATTCTAGTGAGATTCCTTTCCCGAAGAACATCGGGATTAGAATGAGATTATTTTTAAGCGCGCTTGTCGCGTAAAAAATTTCTTTCAGAAATCTCACGCGACGATCGACCTTGTTCTAATTATCGCTCTAAAAAAATTTTAAGTAAATGATTTTTTACAAAATATGTGGATAACTTTTTTATTTTCAGAAAAAATTTATAAAAAAAATATCAAAAATAATTTCTAAAACAAATGTCGTCGCGCGACCGGCGGAAGCTATCTCCAAAACAAATGTCTATGTGAGTGCGAACCGCCGGTCACGCCACGACACATATTTAAGTATACAAAAATTTTTGAAAAACGAAAATGCCACCGTTAGGTGGCGCTTTCGCAGACATTCATTTGTGTGGAAATTGCTTCACCACACTCACCTTATAAGTATAGCATATTCTACGATTTTGTGCAAACCATTTGTGGATAAGGCTCAAGAAACCTTTATTTTAAGGGTTTCTGCCGGCTTTTATTTCATTTATATAATATTCTCCTCTCTCTTTAAAAGAGGGCTCTAATTTTATAAGTTCCTCCAGTGTCTGGACAGCTTCCTGCCTCCTGTTGTCCTGCAAATAAGCGGCAGTGAGAGTTATATAATGTTGCGGATTTCCCGGACTAAGTTCAATTCTTTTTTTTACAACTTCAATTATTTGGTTATATTGTTTGAGAGCCAAAAGAATAGTAAGGTATCTGTCATCAAAAATAATCTTTTTCTCTGGTACATCTTTCAAAATTTCTCCCGAAAGAACGGTGTTTCCGGAAGCCAGAAGAGTCATGCCGTATATAAATCTGGCTTCCTCGTATGAGGGTTCCAGTTCGTAGGCAATTTTGGCATCCTGCAGAGCTTCATCTGTTTTAGTATCAAATAAAAGATTGCTTATCAACTCAAAATATATCTGCTGTTTACTCGGAGAAAGTTTTTGAGCTTCTTTTAATTGTTCAACCGCCCTCCCATACCAGCCAAACCTAGAAAGAAAGATTCCGTAGAAAAGCCGGTAACGGGCATCATTCGGCACTCTTTTTATATACTTTACAAAAGCTTTATCTACCGTATCAAATAATTTTTGTTTCAATTCCGGTGGAGCATCCGGACTTGAGGCTACGTTAACGGCTGTTTGAGAAGTGAACTCCAGACTTTCGGGAAAACCCAAATCACCGTCAGCTAGAGGTTTGGCATAGACTTCTATCGTCCCTATTTTCCCTTCGCTATTTAATTTTAATACCTCCAGAAGATCTTTATTTTGTCGCCACGGCACATAAACGACAAAATATATTATAGCTACCGTAAGAATCAGTACGAATGCTTCCAAAACGGGTTTCAATCTTTCATTATTAAGCATTTTCCCGATTTTTGCCGAAATCCTATCCCACCAGGACACTGGTGTTTCCGGCGCATGGGAATGTATGTAAGCGATAATGGTAAAAAACAAAATGTAGCTACTTATCTGATCAAAGACGAAAATATTATTAAAGAAGTAGGCGGCCAATAGTCCCAGTACAATCGCCTTTTCGTTTTTGGACAAATTTTCATCTTTTGATTTAAATATATAATATAGAACAGCAAAAAAAATTGAGAGATAAGACAAAAGACCAAGCGCCCCGCCGGCTATAAGCCAGTCAAGCGGAGTGCTGTGAGCCCTATCAAACCAAGGTTCCTGATTATTGGCCATCCGTGGATCATAATATTTGTTAAAAACAAAATTGAAACCTTCTTGCCCCCACCCCAAAATCGGTTTCTCCATAAATCCTTTCACCGCCATAGGCCATACATAGTATCGGCCCTGAGTTTTAATTTCGGAAAACGAGAGAGTGGCAAACCTGCTGAGCACCGGATTTGTCTGAACAAAAGAAGCGTTCTTAAAAGCAAAAAACAAACCCACAAAAATAATCAACCCCAATAGACTCGCTCCGGCAATTTTTCTTATTTTGTCTCCTTTTTCAGATTTTAAAGCCAAAAACACAAAAGTAACAAGGGCGCCGCCAATAAGACCCAGTATTGCCCCCCTGGTTGCCGTAAAATAGAGCACTACTAGATCCATTAGAGCGACAACACCAATGAGTAATCTCTGCCAATTAGACCTGAAACGAACAAAAAGAAGCATAGCCAAAAATATATGGAAGACCATATAAATACCCAGATAGGAAGCATTGCCAAGAGTCCCATCCACTCTCACCCCGCCCTGATTGATGGTGATCCTACCGGCCAACTGCATAAAGGAATAGACGGCCATAATTGCGGAAGCCCCGAGACTGGTAACCAAGAGTTTATTCCACAGCCCTTCGGTTTTGAAAACAGAACCCAGGACGATAAAGTACGCTCCAAGATGAAGAAGAAGGGAGTATCCTTCCATTCTTTCGTAGTTGCTCCAAAAAGCCTTGAGAGGGTTCACCGCAAAAAAGTCAGCCACACCCATCACCACCAAAAAGGCAACCAGAGCGCCCAATACCCAAGAGAACTTGGGCCTGAAAGATTCGTCTCTTATGGCCAACACCAAATAGCAAGCAAAAATTATTTCAACAATTATACGAAAAACAAATGCTTTGCCAGTGATAAAAGGAAAGAAAAGCGAAGAACTCACAACAAACGGCACAAACGGTATGGCAAATAAGCCAGCCAATATGATGTATCTAAAATGATTGTTTGACATGGGTTATATCATACTAAAATAAATCAAAATATCAACAAAAAGGGGTGACCTGTGTTGGCCACCCCCGGTATTCATTTGTAAGACTAGCGGGGATTTAGCTCTCCCGCTAAGAACTCAATTTCTAGTTGACCCTTACTTCCTAGAGCCAACAGTTCTCTTACCGATTTTTATTGTTCTATAAATCATAATCCGTGCATTTACTGCAATGATCTATCTTAAATAATTCACCTTTATCGTTGAGCTTCAGCATCTTAAGCCGAATTGGAGAATTCCAGATTTCTTTAACCGGTTTTTCTTTAACGTTGCCCAGTGGAATTTCGCCATTATAAGCGGCTTCACAAGGTTGGATGTCGCCATTGGAAACAATAAAACAATCGCCTCTCGATAGCCGATTGCATTTTTTAACAAGAGACGGTCTTTTTCGACTCAGGCCGTATTGGTTATTCGGCAGATTGGCATATTCCAAAGCATTGATACTTACAATCTCGCCGGTTTGATAAAATGTCTCTAAAAATTCATTGATATTATCATGGGTACCAGCCTGGTCAATCATCTGGATGTGGACTATCGGGCCTTGGCCCAATTCTTGTTTTTTCTTCAGCAGATATTCCAGGTTTTTTCTGACAGTCTTGTAATTAATTTTTGGAGCAACATAACCGTAAGTTTTAGAATTGGTCCCATGCAAAGAATAATTCAAAAAAGTAATATTGGATTTTAAAACAAAATCAGCGCAGTCGCTATCAAATGCGAAACCATTGGTGCTAAACCAAATCATTTCAATATTCTTTTTATTGCCCACATAATCAACAATCTCTTTCCAGTCTGGGTGCAAAATCGGCTCGCCCAAATTGAAAAGCCAGATGCCCTGGATACCGTGCTGGTCAAGCTCGTCAATTACTTTGAGATATAAATCTTTGTCAAAATCAATCCTAGGCCTTGTCAGATTATAACGCGGACACATTCGACAATTATAATTACAACGCGAGGTCATTTCCAAAAGAACTCTATTGGGAAAATCTTTTCTCTGCGACCAATCCCGACTGGAAATGCGTCGAATGGGAATTACTTTCAAACCCATCTTGGCATATTTATCAAGTAAAGCTATATTGGCAGTATCGGGCAAAAGTTCTAATTTTTGGTTAACTTTTACTTTTTCCAATGTTTTTAAGTCATCAAAACTAATTGGTTTTTTAAAATTGCCCTTTTTATATTTGTCAGTTTTAATAAATTCCATAAAATTTAATTAATTATTTTTTTATCAAATTCATCTTTTAATAATTTTTGATTACAGATAGTCTATAATACTAAAGTTGTGATAAATATCAAAATATGGGTCTAAGTCAATCTATGGAAACCTGTGTGAGCTACCGGTCCGCGCAAACGGCTTTTGACATCATTTTTATTAATAGCTGTTTTCAGTATGCCAAAAACTTTATCCACGGCTTTGAGATAATTTTTAACGTGAGATTTTTTATGGGCAAAAGTGACATAGACCAAATTGGTGGATAAGAAACCAAGATCCAACATCTCTTGAATGAATAAGGTTTTTAATTCTTGGGCATTATCATAATTAAAAGCAAAGTTGATAACATATTCCGGACCATGGACATCAATATTCAAGCCGTGCTTTTTAGCCAGTTCTCTCCAACCTTTACCAATTTCAGCTCCGATGGTTTTTATGTAAGAAGCTACGTTTTCTTTCTTGAATTTTTTCATAACAGCCAGAGCCGCAACCGGCCCAATCCTTTCGGTCCAAAGCGTACTGCTTATAAAAGTTTTCTGTGCTGCATCCATTATTTCTTTTCTGCCCACAATAGCTGTAATAGGAAAACCATTACCAAGAGCTTTACCATAAACCACCATGTCAGGTTCTACGCCAAAACGAGTATAAGCGCCACCTAATCGATCGCGAAAACCGGAAGAAACTTCATCAAATATAAGTACTGCTCCGATACGTGAAGCGATTTTTCTAACTCTTTCCAAAAAATTATTCTCCGGTTCATCATGTCGGATAGCTTCAAGAAAAATAACTCCTATGTCGTGTCTTTTGACTATGGCCTCAAGTTCTTCCAAATGGTTGTAACGGAAAGGCAAAGCCGTTTCAAGGAGGCCACGGGGCACTCCTTTGGGCTCCAAGCCAGGCAACAAATGCCCGTCTAAATTTTCATCCGATGCCAAATTACTGGAAAGATACCAATCATGCCAACCGTGATAACCACAAAACGCTACCTTGTCTTTTCCGCTATATACTCTAGCAATCCTCAGGGCTATAGCATTGGCCTCCCCTCCTGTCCTGGCAAACCTGACCATTCCAGGCCATGGATGAAGAGCGAGCAGTTTTTCAGCAAGTTCCACTTCTTCCGGGCAATTCAGAGTAGACATAGAGCCGTCATCAATAGCTTTTTTTACAGCTTTATTTATATCAGGGTCAGCGTAACCGAGAATACACGAGCCCACTCCCATAAGTGAAAAATCCAAATATTTCTTCCCATCCAAATCGGTCACCTCAATGCCCTTGGCCTTTTTGTAATAAGCCGGCCAGCCATCAGGCAAAAACATTTCCGCCCTCTTTGACAGCAACTGATTACCGCCAGGAATAATTTTTTTGGCTTTTTCCCACAATTTTTGTCCGCTATTTTTGTTCTTCATTTTTTTCCCAGATTATATTATTACGGATAAATATTTCCCCACCGAAACCTCTTTTGAAAGTGCTTATCCCAAAATCTTTATTTGATATTTTTATGGATTGTTTGTGATAAGGAAAAAATTGTTTGCCTGTCTCAAAAAAAATGCAGCCGATTTTTTTAGCATAGAGAATAGCGGTCCAAATTAAAGCGTGGCTCATAGGCTTGTCAAACAATTCCCTTTTTGAGGCGGAAACCCCGTAAAAACAATATTTTGAGCTATATTCAAACAGGGCAGCAGTCACCAATTCTTCACCCAAATACCCAAAAATGGCGAAAGTTTCTTTGTTTTTAATCATTTCAAGTTGATATTGCCAGGTTTTTTTTGAACGGGTTTCTCTGCCAGCCACTTCTATGTGCAATTTCCTAAAAGCTTCCATTTTTTCTTCACTAATGTTTTTAGAATCAATAATTTCTATTTTTAGATTTTTAAGGCCCCAATTTATAAGACTGCGATAACTGTGTCTCAAATTGTATTTAAGCTTTGCCTCGGGAAGAGACAAGTCTATGACATTTGTAAATTGAGGAGAAATTTGTGCCCCCATATCCAAAAGAAATCTACCCATCAGCGATAAACTATCACCAAAATTTCTAAAAATTATTTTATCAGGCTGAAATTTTTCAATAACTTTATTTAATTCTTCCTTAAACAAAGATTTAACCTCATCAATATCAAAATTTTCATTTTTTCTATTTTCAATACAAAAAATCGGCCTTCCAAATCCCGAGAGTTCCCTTTTTTTGTCTTGGTTAATCATTCCAGCAATTATGACACCCATAATAGGCACGCTATCATTTGTGATAATAAAAGAAAAATTTTCAGAGACCGAACTGGAAAAATATTCTATGGAATAGTCAATATCCAAAAATGAGTACTGAGGATACTCGGTCTGATCCGATGATCGTAGTGATAGCCACAATTTTTTAAAATCCTTATCTGCCGCTTTGATTATATTTGTTTTCATTTAAAGTGTTGGCTATTAAGAACTTTAAGTACAGCATCCGAATTCTTCTTTAATTCTTTTTTGGTCAGCGTGGGTAAAACCCAAAGATTGAAAATGTGGTCCCCTATGTATTCGGCATTCTTTAGTTTGGGATGATTAAATTCATACATCAAATGGACAGGGTGATACCAGTTGCTTATGTCTATGCCCTTTTTTCTTATAGCATTGGCAATTTCTTGCTGCTTATCGCCTTTTATAAGGAAGCTGTATCTCCAAGACACTCCGTTTCCCTTGTAGTCTGGGTGGACAATAGCGGGATGGATGAGATGTTCTTTGTAATATCTGGCATTTTTGTTTCTTTTGGAAACTGCATCTTTAATTTCTGACAATTTTTTATAAATTCCGGGAATAACGTTATTATCAAAACTGCCAAAAAGATAGAGGTCTTTGAAAATATAAGGAAATGATGAAAAAAGAGCTGCTAGAGATTTTTGCTTGCGAGCAAGCGGCATAAGAGCATAATATGTTTCCGAATAAATTTCTGCAAGTTTTTTATTTTGCTTCAGCAAAGCAAGTTCTTTTTCTGTTTCGATTATTTTTTCTTTATATTCGTCTTTATCAAAGAGAAGCGCTCCCCCGCCAGAAGTTTCTATGATTTTGGTGTGGCCAAAACTCAACACCGAGAAGTCTCCAAACGAGCCCAAAATTTTTCCCCGGAAATCACCCCCCATGGCTTGGGCGACATCTTCTATAACAGCCACTTTGAATTTATTTGCCAGAGACATAAGGCGATTCATATTTGTCGGATGTCCATACATATGAGGAACTATTACCACTCGTATATTTTTTTCTTCGCTTAAGATTTTTTCAAGCTTATTTAAATCAATATTAAAATCCTTGAGACTAACGTCACAGTAAATCGGCTTAAGCCCGCTGTAAATAACCGCATTAGGAACACTCAAACATACCAAAGAAGGTATAACTACTTTCCCGTTTTTGTGGCCCAAAGATTTGAGTGCCAGATAAATGGCTACCGTAGCCCGACTAACAAAAAGACAGTGCCGACGGCCGTGCATTTCAGCCAATTTTTGTTCAAGTATTTTTTTGTTTGTTCTATTTGGCATAAGAAATAATTTTTTGGTTAACCAGTTCTCCTGTTTCTTTCATTGTCGTAAATTTTATTTTTTTGTCATAAGTTTCTGCTTCTTTCAAAATAAAAGCCAGATTTTTGGTCGCTATATCAGTACCAAAAGCGATAATGGAGTGCTTGGGTTGTTTGTCCAAAAGTTCCGAAGGGTGAACAATGGAAACAAGCAACTGCTTTTCGGCAATTAAAGAGCGAAGTGAATTTTGTATTAAATTATGCTCATAAGACAAATTTAAATATCTTTTTATGGGTTTTTGATCTTCACTGCTTTGAGTTTCAATCATTGAAAAAGGAACCTCAAGAATTTCGCTGGAATCCCCACCCGACAAACGGTAATCGGAAGCAGACGGGAAATATGGTTTCTCCGGAGTTTCTCGCCAATCTAAAATACGTTCTTTGTCGCTCCTGATTCTGCCCGGTAAGGCTGTGCTGTCTACTTTAAATCCCCACTTTGAGAAAGCGTGCATAAAATCATTGTTATGAAAAGAATTGCCCACACGAACCGAAACAAAATTTTTATCGATGGGCTTGAGAGCTTCATGAGCAGAAATTAAATCTTTCATTTTATTTTCATGAGGATGCCAGCCTATTTCATCTCCAGCTTTTAATCGTCTGTTTAAAAAATCAGAATAGCGGCCTAAAAGATAATTATAATCACCATAAACATCAAACAATTCCTTATCTGCTCTGACAAACCAAGTAATCAAAGGTTTACTGCCAAATGAGTCTTTGAGATTTTCAATTTTTTCCAGAAAAGGCGGTAAACCTTCATCTATTCCTTTCCACGACATTTTATCCACCTTGCCAAATATCGAAGCGTCAAAATTATCGGGGTCCAGGTCTACGGTAAGTGTCAAGTAAATTGTTTGCATAATTTAGCGGTTTTTGTTTTTAGGATTTCCAGCCCTTAAAGTCTTTATAAAGATAAATCATAAATTCATAAAGAGGATAGTCATGGCGGAGTGTGACCCGTTTGGTAAGTTTTTTACAAAATGTAAAAATTTCTTCCGGACTATAATAGTGCAGATGGGGTTCTTCAAAATCAACGTATTTGGTGAGCATATCTATGGCCATACCCTTCTCGCATATTTTATAACCTTTTTTAATGATATTTCGTATGACTTTTTCGTTGTCACCAAACTGAAGTTTGTTGTTGAAGGTCTGGGAGGAAATAATGTAATCAAATTTTCCTTTGGGAACTGAATTTTCAATATCACCAACCTCAAAACGCGCCTCTGGAAAACGTTCTTTGCAGACATCAATAAAAGGAGGGCAGATATCTAAGCCGACATATTTAGCTTTTATGCCTTGCTCTTTGAGATAAGCGTAAAAATCGCCAAATCCGCATCCTATGTCCAAAATAATCTGGTCTTCCAGATTGCCAACTTCGCTCAAGACTTTAAATCTCATTCTCTGGCGTTCTGTATTTCCCGAAGCTAAAGCTTTGACATTTATGCCGTGTTCTTTAAAGCGGTTTTTGTATCTTTCAATGATTATTTTTTTGTCCTTAGTGTTCATTTTAGTCGGGAATAATTTCTACATTCAATTTTTTAACAGCCTTATTGATAACGTTCACTGATTCCTTGCGGGTGGAAGCAAAAGATATGATGTGGCCGATTCTTTCCGAGCCGCTGGTTAAAGCTTTGGTTTTGTCTCCCGGCTTTACATACATTTCAATCTCATAAATACCTTTCATTTTTCTTATTTCTTCAACTCCTTTGATTGATTTGACCGTACCGGCAATGGCCGAGAGAAATTTTATTGTGGAGGATTTTTTTCTGGTGTGCCTCAGTTTCGGCCTGTTGCCCATAACTAAATCAATGGCGGCTTTCATGACATCTATACCGGTAACCATCGGGATAATATCTGAAAAAATCTTGAAGCCGGGGCCTCGGGCGGCAAGTTCCACCGGCACCGGGCCATTCGGAGTCATCATAAGTTCCATGTGTATGGGGCCGGTCGTAACGCCGACTGCTTTTATGGCCCGTTTCGCCACATAAATAATTTTCTCCTGAACTTTTTTAGGATAAGCGGAAGGGAAAGTTATCTGAATATCCAAGAGATATGGCGGCTCAGTTCTTATTTTATCGGACAAAGCCATTATGTGTATTTTTCCTCCTACTACCATGGCTTCAACGCTCACTTCCACTCCTTCCATGAATTCTTCCAAAACCAGCTTTTTCTTATGAGAATATCCGATTGCCTTTTCATAAGCCCTCGGCAAATCTTCCGGCCGCTCCACCTTTTGTACTCCCCGGCTGCCGGCGCTATCGGCCGGTTTGACTACAACCGGAAATTTAACCAACTTGGATTTTTCCATCAACTCTTCAAGATTGTGGATGCCGAAGAATTTTGGCGCCGGCACTCCGCCAGCGACGAAAGCTTTTCTCATCAGCTCCTTGTCAATACAGCGTTCGGCTACATCGGGATTAATTCCTGCCAATCCAAGTGCTTTATTTACGGTGGCAACCGTCATGACGCTTACATCGGAAGCTATGGCTATCACCCCGTTTATTTTTTCCGCTTTGGCGATTTTAAGATTTTTTTCCGCATCGCGAACATCGACTGTATATGATTTATCGGCACTGGAAAATCCGGCAGCTTTGGGGTCCATATCGGTAGCAATCACATATAAGCCCATTTTTCTGGCAGTTTCAATGCCTTTCTTTTGAAAAGGACCGGCACCCACAGACATTAATTTTTTCTTCATATGATCATATTTAATTTTAATGGCGTTCCCCTGCTAATATTTTTTGCCGCCAGCTTTCCTAAAACCTTTCTGTAATATTTCGGCTCCAAACCGTAGCCAGGCCGTATTGATTTGAGGTTTTCTCTGGTAAATTTTTCTCCGGCTTTAACATCTTTAACAACAAACAAAGATTTTCTGCCCATAATATTTTCACCTACCCCTTTCTTGGATCCGTAGAAAGGTTTGCCAACTGCTTTTTCTACGACTCTAATAGCTTCCACCATTTTTTTGAATTCATCCGGCTCAAGCGAGAAGGCAGCGTCCGGTCCGCCATCAGAACGTTTCAGCGTCAAATGCTTCTCAATAACTTTCGCACCTAAAGCCACGGCCGCCACCGCAATATCCGTCGTCAAACTGTGGTCGGAGAGACCAGCTATGGTTTTAAAACGCTTTTCAATGTCCGAGATAGTAAGAAGATTCATATCCTCTGCTTTGGCGGGATAAGCGCTCACACATTGAAGTATAATCACTTGTGAGCAACCGTTTTCTCTAAGGGTTTTTAGCGCCAGTTTTATTTCGGAAATGGTAGCCATGCCTCTGGACATGATAACCGGTTTTCTGGTTTTGCCTATACGCTCCAAGAGAGGTATGTCCACCACTTCCGGAGAAGCAACCTTATAAACTCCAACTTTCATTTTTTCCAAAAAATCAACCGCGGTATCGTCAAATGGGGTGGAAAAACAAATCAAACCCTTGCTTTCTACGTACTTTTTCAGTTTCGGCTGCCAATCCCACGGAGTGTAAGCCTCTCCATACAACCCAAAGAGAGTTTTACCATTCCAATCCTTATTTGGACTCTTGATGACAAAATGCTTGTTGTTCGCGTCAATGGTTATGGTCTCCGGAGTGTAGGTTTGGAGTTTGACAGCATCTGCTCCGGCTGAAGCCGCAGCATCAATAATAGCGAAGGCTCTATTTATGTCCTGATTGTGATTGCCCGACATTTCAGCAACAATAAATGCTGGCATATTTTCTGCAATTATTTTATTTCCAATTTTTATAGTTTTATTTTTCATGGGATTTTTTGCCTTGATTTTTTTCTACCGCTAAAGATTTTATGAGCCCTTCATTTCTAATGATGTCATTATTTATTTGGGTTATTTCAGGATGCTGGTCTAAAAATTTTTTGATATCATCAATTGTGAAATTTGGATTTTGAGGATAAAAATTTTCTATAATTGTTTTAACAACAGTGAAATCTCCGGGTTCGTCAACCACCACTCTATATTTGCTGTCATCGGTTTTATTTTCCACCGCGCATTTTTTGCAAACTTCCGGATGAGTGTGAAGATACAAAGTAACATGCTCACGCTCCGAAACCTTGGAAGCGTTCTTATGAGCCACTTCAAGCATCTTAAAAGAAAAAATCTCACAGTCAAAACCTTCCGCAAACGAAGGCCCGCTCGAAACTATACCAAAATTGCCTTCATTAAATTTATTCAAGAGCTGTTCAATCACTTCCGGGGGAAGCAAGGGGCAGTCGCCGGTAATTCGGATGATTGTATCAGCTTCATATTTTTTGGCTGTCTGATAAAATCGGTCAAGTACGTCATTTTCGGAACCGCGAAAACAATCGACGCCAATTTTTTTACAAATATTTTCTGTAGCATCGTCCTCCTTCCGGTCGGTAGTAGCCACGACAATTTTGTCTATATTTTTAGCTTGCTTTACTCTGGTTATAACATACTCAAGAATGGTTTTGTCCCCTATTTTCATCAAAATCTTACCCGGTAGACGAGCAGAATTCATTCTGGCCTGTATGATACAAAGGTTTTTTATTTTTTCCATAAACTGGGAAAGATTATGCTTTTCTCAACGTTTATAAAATTCTCCCTTAACTCTTTGAGACAATCTTCGCAATCCATATTTCTTTCGGCAATTTCTATATCTTCTTTCAGTTGTTCCAAATTGTCTACCCCGAAAACCAAATGATTTATGGCTTCATTTTTGTGAGTAAACAATACTGCCACCTGTTGTCTGGACAAACCGTATTTGCCTATAATCTCGTCAAATTTCTTGAAATAAGGCTTGGCGATTTCCAAATGAGACGGGATTTTGTCTTCAGGCATAAAAAATAAACCCTGCAAGAAAGCGCTGCGAGCAAAAACCTTTATATTGTTTTTCCTGGCGATTTCAAAAAAACCAACTCTATCTACTCGCTGGTCAAATATGCTGTATGGAACTTGTATGTAATCAAACTCTTTTATTTTGGCGGCATAAACAGCGTCTTTTTCTTCATAAATGGAAACCCCGATATTTTTAACCAAATCTTTCTTTTTTAAACTAATCATTGCCTCAACAGCTTCTTTGTTATATATGTACGCCGGAGTGTGAAAAAGATACCCGTCAACATAATCCCTATTTAGTCGCTTTAAAGAAGCCTTTAAATTATTTTCAATAATGTCGGATGTTCTGCCCTGTTCTTCGGACAAAATATTGGGCTTCAGTTTGGTGATAATTTTCATTTCCGCCCCCGGATTACGAGTTTTTACAAATTCTCCTAAAATTTCTTCCGCCTCGCCATAATTATAGGCCGTATCAAAAATTCTTATGCCTTTAGCCCAAGCAAAATCCAGCATTTCCAAGGACTTTTCCAAAGATGGCTTGCCGTTCGGATTATTGATGCCGTAATCCATTCCGAACTGAACCGTTCCTAATGTTAGTTTGTTCAATAAAGTAGCCATAATCCCGGTCATGATAATACAAATAGTAGTTTTTATCGACTTGACAAAATCTGACGATTTGCTATAATACTACCAGATTCAAAGTTCTAAATTCAGGTAGATTTTTCCCCACAACCAAAGGAGGCTGTATGGTTACAGAAATCGAACTCTTGAGGGAGTTCGAGGATTTATATAAGCAGAGCCCACCAATTGTACCAAACTGCACCGATGGAATTGTCATCCTAACGGGGGCGGTAGAGCCAAGGGAAGAGAACGAATCCCGCATAAGGTGTGGGTTGAATGTTCTCAATACCCTGGGCCATCCGGTTCCGGTGATTTACAGTGGCGAAACGGAGGAACGGGCCGAGATGCTTGCGCTCATGGAGCAGCTCGGCGTGCCAAAATCACTCTCACACTTCCAGGATTGCGGAAAACGAGGGGTTGCCAATACCAAGACCCAGTTTGGGGCATTAATCAGCAATCCCCCAACTATGGACATGAGAGACTTGGTGATCGTAACGAGCACATATCATATCCCTAGGACAAAGAGAACAGCGGGTAAGTTTTTCCCGCCCCAAACTAGGTTTGTGGTGGTTTCAGACCCTGAAGACTGGAATATCTGTAACAGTTTTCTGATGATTATGGGTGAGATCGGGAGGATTGTTAAGTATTCGGCCAAGGGGGATATCCTAGCCCACCCGCGCTCCTAAGGATTGAGAGAGAAATTAAAAGGTCGTCCCGTGTTCTTGGGACGACCTTCTTTTTTATTTGATGATCTCGGCAAACTGATTTATTCTAGAGTTTTATATATGTTCAATAAACTGGACATGTAATTTTAAGCATACTATTATAAACACTGCTTTAAATCAAGCCATGGACACAATTGAGCTTATAAAAGAATTTGAGGATTTGTATAAGAACCCGCCAATAATTCCAAAAGATGCGGATGCTCTTGTTATTCTCCAGGGAGCTTTAGACCCCAAGGAAGAAGACATCTCCCGCATAAAATGCGGACTAAATGTTCTCAAAGTTTTGGGCCGTCCCATACCGGTAATCTTCAGCGGGGCTACCGAGAGTCGTGCCGAAAAGCTGGCTCAAATGGAGCAGTCGGGCATTCCCAAAGAACTATGCCATTTTCAGGACGGTAGTAAACTTGGTGTTATAAATACCAAGACGCAGTTTGAAATTTTAATCACTGATCCGTTAACTAAAGATTTTAAGAATCTGGTTATAGTGACTAGCACTTACCATATTCCCAGAGTAAAAAGAACCGTGGGAAAATTCCTTCCGGAAGAGATTCGGTTTGTAGCAGTTGGAAATCCCGAGGACTGGAAAATTCACAACTCTTTCCTCAAGATTATTGATGAGATTAAAAAAATTATCGCATACTCAGACAAAGGAGACATTCTGATTTATCCTCGTTAATATATTGCATGAGCTTTTATTTATTATCTTCTTCTCTTCTTTTTGCTGTTATGCCTTTATAAGAGGTCGTCTTTAAAAGATTGTCTTCACCCAGACCGAGCTTTAATTTTTTCGAAATCCGGTACAAGTGATATTTTACCTCTGCCTGAAATTCCTCTGCCGACATCTTGGTTAGATTAATCCTAAAATCTTGCCGATCACCAAGCGATAATAAATATTTTTCCTCGTCTTTGGCTATGCCTTTATCAAATATATACTTATACATCGGCGTTCCGGGTTGGGGCAATAAATAACCCGAACTGGGATAGGTGTCGCACTTGTAACAAAGATCCATAGTCTCTTTTATGGTTTTTTTTGTTTCTTCTGGATACCCAAGCACTAAGCTTGTCCATGAAGATATGCCCGCCTTGTCCAGCAATTTTTTTTGCCTGACAAAATTTTCCGGAACTAAATGTTTATTCATGGCTTTTAGAATTTCTTTATTGGCCGATTCCAAAGAAAAACCAAAGCCTTCGCAACCTGATTTTTTTATTCGTTTCAACAACGGCACGTCTTCTTCCGAATTGAATAAATCAGATCGACAAGAAGCTGTCCAAAAAAATTTTAATTTCTCTTTTAATACTCTGTCAACAAATTCCTTAAGCAAAGTCTTTGAAGGGAAAGATAGATCGTCACAAAAAAGTATATAGTTAATCTTGTACTTTTTTTGCAACTTTTTTATTTCTTTGATTATAGAATCCACTCCACGATGCCGGTAATTATAATGTTGAAAAACTTGATAGCAAAAAGTGCAACGAAACGGACATCCTCTCGCCGCATTCACCAAAAAAGAGCGAATCTGCTCTCTAGGCATAGGCAAAGGTTCGTTAATCAACTCTTGGAAACCTTTAATGTAAGCTTCCATATCAAATAAATCCCAAACGGGTGAAGGTATAGAATCTATATCTTTGATAGCTTCTCTGTTTGGGTTTTGAAAAATTTTTCCACCGCGCTTAAACCAAATTCCTTTAACCCCGTCAAGCGCCTTGCCATTTTTTATTCTATCTAAAACTTCAACAATAGTTATCTCCCCTTCCCCTATTACCGCCACATCAACTTCGGTTTTTGACAAAAGAATGCGCGGGATTGAGTCGGCCACGGAATTTCCGGCTATAATAACGGCTTTCTTATTAGCTTTTCTTACCATCCGGCTCAGATTTTTTATCATTTTATAGCCAGTCACGATGCAACCGAAAGCGACTACATCAAACTCCTTTTCTGCCAAGAACTTTTCAATCTCCTTGTCGCTTTTTCTATCCTTATCCAAGTCAAGCAATTCAAAATCATAGCCCGCTCGGTGAACGGCGCTTAAGACATAGGCCAGGCCGAGAGGAAACATAATTTGCGGCTTACTTGGCCGCAGACAAACATTTATCGCTAAAATTTTAATTTTTTTCATCCCGTTAGAAGTTTTCATATTTTTGTTTTTATTTATTCCATTAGCTCTTAACTTCTAACGGGATTCATAAAATGAATTTATTGATTTTGCTATTCGTTTAATTAAAGCCCTAGACAAACCGGGGAAGCAAGGCAGAGTGACGCAAGAATTTTGATAAGCCTCCTCCATTGGCAATTTCAAACCGGCATATCCAATCTTTTGGTAATAAGGATGAGAATAAACCGCTGGATAATGGAAATTGACCCCAACGCCTGCGTTGCGCAGAAAATTATAGAGCGGTAATCTGTCCGTTATTTTTTTAGTTCTGATAATATAAATGTGGTTTGCAGAATCGGGATTGTTCACCGGAAGAATAATCTCCTTGCAGTCCTGTAAAAATTCCTTATACCAAGAAACAATTTGTTTCCTTTTTTTAATGAAGTTGTCTAGTTTTTTCAATTGAGTAATGCCAAGGGAAGCCTGTATATCAGTTATCCTGTAGTTGTAGCCCATTTCAGTCATAATATTCTTTCCGTTTTTATCTTTGTAAATCCCATGGCTTCTTAATAATTTCAATCTCTCATAATATTTTTTATTGTCGGTTAAAATCGCCCCGCCTTCGCCAGTGGTAATTGATTTAACCGGATGGAAACTGAGTACGGTCATATGGCCTATACTGCCAATTTTTTTATTTTTATATTTTGCACCTAAAGCATGGCAGGCATCTTCAATAACAATGAGTTTGTGTCTTCTTGCTATATTCATTATTTTGTCCATTTCACAAGGGATCCCTGCAAAATGCACCGGCGCAATGGCTCTGGTTTTTTTTGTAATCAGTTTTTCAATTTTTGTTTCGTCAATATTGTAGGTATCAGAGTGAATATCGCAAAAAACTGGTTTGGCACCTACGGCTAAAAGCATATTGGAGGTAGCCACAAAAGTGTTTGGGGTTGTGACAACTTCGTCTCCAGCTTTCAGACCAGAAGCAAGATAAGCGATATGAAGTGCGACAGTGCCGGAAGAAACAGCTACTGCAAACTTTGCTCCGCAATAATCAGCCAGGGCATTTTCAAATTCAGCAATTTTTGGCCCTTGAGTGAGCCAATCCGATTTAAGGACAGATTCAACTGCTCTTATATCTTTGCCATCTATTGATTGTTTGCCATATGGAATCATAAAAATTTTTAACTATGTTTTTTCTTTTTAATTTCTATAAACTTGGCAAGTTCTTCATTTGTCAGCCAATTTTTATTAGTGTGACTCATAAAAGAAAAGTCGGGTGGCAGTTTTTTTGCTTTGGAAAGAATTCCTTTGAATTTTTTCTCTACGCTGGAGATTTCACAGTATTCGGGTAAAATAACGTAATAACCTTGAAGTTCAAAACTATGGCGCGCCTCTTCGGCAGTCAAAAGCACTTCATGCAATTTCTCCCCGGGCCTAATACCGATAAAAACTTTCTTGGCTTTCGGCGCCAAACAATCAAAGAGATTGACCAATTTCATGCTTGGAATTTTAGGTACAAATATTTCTCCGCCAATCATATTTTTCAAAGCGAAAAGTACCAACTTAAAAGTCTGATCCAGACCAATCCAAAATCTGGTCATCTCTTCGTGAGTTATATTGACCGTGGGTATATTCGGATTATTGATAAGGATATCAACAATACTTCCGCGGCTGCCAACCACATTTCCGTATCTGACACAGCTAAATCTTGTTTTTTGCCCGGCATATGAATTCCCGCTGATAAAAAGCTTCTCGGCGCAAAGTTTGGTTGAACCATAAAGATTAACGGGGTGCGCCGCCTTGTCACTGGAAACTAAAATTACTTTTTTGACTTTTTTATCTATGGCGGCATCAATAACATTTTGACTGCCTAAAACATTAGTTTTTACAGCTTCAAAAGGATTGTACTCAAGCATTGGCACTTGTTTGAGAGCTGCGGCATGTACTACGATATCAACACCGTTAAAAGCTCTCTCCAGACGAGGTAAATCCCGGATATCCCCCAAAAAAAATCGCACCCGTTCATCTTTTATTTCGGCACTCATATTAAATTGCTTTAGCTCATCACGGCTAAAAATAATCAGTTTTTTTAAATCGGAATTTTCAAGCAAATGTTTGGCGAAATTTTTACCGAAAGAACCGGTGCCTCCGGTTATTAAAACCGTTTTATTCTTTAGAAAATCTGTCTTTGAAATATTGTCGGTCTTCATATATTTTTGAGGTTATTTATTTTATAGAAATAAGAATCTTCGTTTTTGAGGAGTTCCTCGGGTTTGCCTTCTTCAACAATTTTACCACCATCAAGCGCCAGAAGTTTGTCGGCATTGGTAATGGTTGAAAGTCTGTGAGCGATCACCAAAACGGTCATCTTCCCTTTTAGATTCTCGATGACCTCTTGAATCTGAACCTCAGACTCATTATCAAGGGCGCTGGTGGCTTCGTCAAGGATAAGAAACTGTGGTTTGCGAGCCAATACCCTGGCAATTACTATCCTTTGCCTCTGCCCAGCCGAAAGCGTAACACCACGATCTCCAATAATCGTATTAAAACCTTCTTTGAGGGTTTCGACGAAATCATAGATATTTGCCGCCTTGGCAGCCTCAATCAATTCCTCATTTTTCAAATCAGAATTATAAAATCTTATATTGTTCTCAATCGTATCATTCATAAGAAAAATATCTTGCGACACATATCCTATATTTTCCCTCCACGAACGTAAATCAATATCCAAAATATTCCGCCCGTCAACCAAAATATTTCCCCCCGTCGGTTCAAAAAGCCGAAGCATAAGATCCACAATAGTAGTCTTGCCGGCGCCGGACGGACCGATGAGTCCAACCATCTCACCCTGATTAATTCTAAAGTTCAGTCCATTTAAAATCGGTTTGCTATTTTGATACGAAAAAGAAACATTTTTAAATTCAAGTTCTTTACTGAAAGAAAACTCCTCTGTACCATGATATTTTTCTTCAAACGAGTTTGCTTCCTGTTCAAATTTTATAAGAGTTCTTAAATAAGGAGTCGTATCGTTTATCATTTGAGCACTCGCTTGTAATTGCTGAAAATAAAGGAATATACGTTGAATCAGATAAACTACTGCGGCAAAAGAGGCAACGTTAAAACCGGGCAATTTGTAGGAGATCGCAAAAAGAATCATTATAAAAATTATCCCAAAAGGCTGCATTAGCGAATCTGGAATAACCCTTAAAAAGTTAATTCTGGAAGTCAGGTCTTTCAAGGACCGAAAATATCCTTTCCCGATATCAATCACCTTATTATCAGCCAGCATAACTTTTACTGTCTTCATACCCAGAACGTTTTCATTAACAAAATGAGCCACCGTCCTGTTGAGGCCTTCGATTTCATTATTGGCAACTTTAGTGTTGTACATAAGCGGTTTAAACACCACAAAAAAGACGCCAGTCACCGCAATAGTAAAGAGTGTCGTAGACATTGATATGTTTATGGCAATAAACATGTAAACGACAAGACTACTTACAATAATCACTACTCCGGAGATATGACTCAGAAGCACTTCTGTGTTAAACACATTGGTCATGAGCACGGTCTGTAGATGGCCCATTTTTTGAGTTAAGAGATAGGACCATTTAGTTTTAAGAGTTTTAGCAAACAGATCGCTTCTGGTCTTTTCGGAATAATCACTGGCAATACGGGCTCTGATATAACCACTGGCAATTGAAACCACTGCCCGAAGAATAAAAAGCAAACACATAAAGATAAGTAGGTACTTCAGTGTAAAGGGCACGTGAGTGTACTGGAATACTTTTCCTATAGTTTTTGAAATTATGTCATCTCCCGTACTGCCGCTTCCAACAATAAAAGAGAAAAGTGGGATGAGAGCATTGACACCTATTCCTTCAAGCAACCCCGCCAACAACCCCAAGATCGCCAAAAAAACTATGTGCCACTTATATTTGCCAAAACCATAATTGTAAAGTCTGAGAAAGGAAATAATCCGCGATTTTTTTGATGTTTCTTGAGGCATATTCTTTACCATTTATTAATTTTATCGACAACTTTGTGTTTCAAACCCAGATACGATTCGATAGCTTTTCCCTCAAGTTGTGGCGAAATAACTCTTAAAATCTCTTTGCCTAAAATACGATACTGTCTGCCTACTTTATTGGCACGCAGTATACCATGCTTGAGTAGCCTTTTCATAGTGCTATTGCTCACTTTTAGAAGCTTTTCTGCCTCTCCTGTAGTATAAACAGCATGCGATTTTATTTCATCAGTCATAGTCGCATTAAGTATATGAGAAGTGTCATAGGGTGTCAATAAGGCTCTTGAGTATACTTTTTTATATTTATAAAGTATGATGGTGAACAATGAAGAAGCATGAATTTAAAATATTGTTTGTCCACCCAAACGATTATTTAAGCATAGGTATTCCCTCTGGAATTGCCACTTTATCTGCAATCTTGAAAAAAGGGGGCTACAACGTTGGTTTATTTGATTTTACTTTTGTCAAAACTCAAAAAACCGAACAGGAACCGAAAAGAGCAAACGCAGGAATTTATTTGAAAACCGAGTATTCAATTGAAGATTTGGTAGCCAATGACCCTGTTCAATCATTGGAAAAAGCTTTCAAAAAAAAGTTGAGTGAATTCAAACCGGACTTAATAGCCATCTCTGTTATGACGGGCCAGTTTGATAAAGTGATAGATCTTTTGAAAAAAGTTAAGCCAAACTGCAAGATTGTTGTCGGCGGAGTCCATGCCACGCTTTGCCCTGAAGATGTTTTGAAATTTAAAGAGATTGATTTTGCTTGTGTTGGCGAGGGAGAGGAATTGATTTTGGAATTATGCGAATGTCTGGAGAAACACAAAGACTATTCAAATCTAAAAAATTTGGGGTTTAGGAAACGCGGTAAAATACAAATTAATGAATGCCGGCCATTTGTAGACATGGATAAGTTGCCGATCCCCGACTGGTCACTTTTTGATGAGAGACATCTTTTCCGACCCTTTATGGGCAAAATTTACAGTGGCAGTTTTTACACAATGTCACGGGGTTGTCCTCAATTGTGCACTTACTGTGTAAATGGTTCTTTGAGAAAAACTTTGAAAGATTGCGGCAGGTATTTTCGTTTTCAATCACCAAAAACAACAATAAAACAGCTGACGTATTTGAAAGAAAAATTCGGCGCAACTTGGTTTAAGTTTGCTGATGATTCCATAATGCTTTTATCAGAAGAATACCTTGAGGAATTGGCTGGCGGACTAGCGCCACTCCACATAAAATTCGGATGTTCGGTTCGACCAGAAACCACAACTGTCAAGAAAGTTCAACTTTTGAAAAAAATGGGTTGTGTAGCAGCAAGTGTCGGGGTTGAATCGGGTAATGAAAAATTGCGGAGAGGAATTCTCAACAGAACGATGACAAACGACCAAATTAAAAACGCTATCAAACTTCTAAACACTGAAAATATTAGGGTATCGACTTTTAATATGATCGGTCTTCCCAACGAATCACGTAAGAATGTGTTTGAAACAATAAGGTTAAACAAAGAGCTTGATGTTGAGGCTGCAAATGTTTATATAATTTATCCGTATCCAAAAACCGTTATAAGTGAAAAACACGAGATAAAATTGAGAGATGGAAATAGTCGCATAATTCCTGTTTCAAAAGCTTCTTCTTTTAATTTTTCAAAAATGCCCCCACTTGAAGTTGAGGGATTACTTAAAACTTTTGATCTTTATCTGAAAATGCCTGAAAAAATATGGCCTCAAATAAAAATGGCCGAAGGCAGAACAAAAAAGGCCAACAACCTTCGTTCAAAACTTTATAGTCAGGCTTTAACCAAATAAAATGGAAATGAAAGGTAAGAAAGTTTTAATATTTCAACAAAGAGGCTGGGCTATTAATATCGGTCATTTTTTAGCAAAAAAACTTCAAAGTGAAGGATGCAAATTGGCTGCTTTCACATTAAAAAGAACTACTCATGAATTTATTGTAAATCAAAAAGAAGTAACCTACGACCTCACTATAAGTAATGACGAGATTGAAAGTCGGCCAAAAGAATACCTAGGTGAAGACAGCTACACATTAGCTGAAATTGAAGAGGCACTCGGTGTTGAATCCATCTGGCCGATAGTAATGTCTCTCCGCAATCATGTCCGTTCTTACAAGGACAAGTTTTATTATGGTTCCAAGCAAAATGTTTCTGATGGGGGGATTATTGATTATGTAATGGCGGTTTATAAGTGCATAAAGTTTATTTTTGAACAATTCTCTCCGGACTTAATTATTTCGCCGGTGTTTGTCGGCTTCCCCCATATTATGTTCAATCTGTACGCAAAGAAAAAAGGTGTAACAATGCTTGGGACGGCTGATTCCAAAATAAGCGGGATGTCTCTTTTTTCTCATGATTATTTAGAAGATTCAGGAGTTTTTTGGAACAGAGTAGATTTGCTCAATGCGGGAAATGAAAAAAGTCAGAATCAAGAAAGGGCAAAGAAATATATAGCAGAATTCAGAAAGAATTTTAAATATCCGACATTTATAAAAAAGGAGCCCCCAAAAACCTTACTCCAGAAAATAAGACATTTTGGGTCACCTTATTATCATATTCTCCGGTGGTATATTAAACGACCAATCAATGAACTTAAAAGCACCGGTATTACCATTGACTTTCGCCCACCGAGAATTATTTTAAGGGACCATTATTGCAAAGACAGATATACAAAATTTATGAATAATTTTGAATACTACCCCCTTAATAAAATCAGGAAATTTGTTTATTTTCCTCTCCAGGTTCAGCCGGAAGCCAGCACTGATGTCTCCGCTCCATATTTTACCAACCAGATGGAAACGGCACGGCAGATTGCCATGTCTCTACCGGATGATTATACTCTCGTGGTAAAAGAACACCCGACAATGCTTGGATACCAGTCGCCTTCTTATATTGAAAAACTTGCCAGAACCGTCAACGTTAAATTGATTGATTATAAAATATCTACCGAAGAAGTTTTAAAAAGATGTGATTTGGTGATTAGTTTGAGTAGCACCACTTTGGCTGAAGCGGCTTTTTTAAATAAACCCGCGATTCAACTCAGTAACCTGGGTATAACACTTAAATTACCGAACATATTTAAACATACAGATATGACCACTCTGACTGCAAAAATAAAAGAGGTTCTTAAAAAAGATTTGTCCGGCAAAGAATATGAGCGTCGTTTGGAAAATTACGTTTCAGCAGTATATGATACCGGGTTTGACGTGAATTATAGCAAAATCTGGGAAAGAGGCGGCACTCCGGAAGAGATAGCGGCTTTGTGGCAAGCTTATAAAAAAGAAATATCAAAAATATAATTTATGGGACGAACTATTGAAATCTTTCCAAAAACAAAGAAAATTTATAAGCAGTTTTTTCAATCGAAAGTTTTAAACAAAATTCTACATCAAACGTTGGATCTACTAATAAATTCATGGGCCGGGGCACGCCAATTTTATTTCCCGAAAAAATTTTCCTGGGATTGGAAACTGGAAATGTTGGCAGGTTGGTATGAAAAAGACACAACGGCACTCTTTAAAAAGATCATCCAGCCAGGGATGACAGTGGTGGATATCGGCGCCCACATCGGCTACTATACTTCCCTTTTTGCCAAACTCGTCGGTCCAAAAGGCCGAGTTTACGCCTTTGAAGCCGATCCTGATAATTTCGAACTCTTGCAAAAAAATACCTCCCGCTACAAAAATGTTATCTTGGTGCCGCAAGCCGTTTCGAAACTAAGCGGCTTTATTAAATTTTATAAAATAAAAGGCAGCACTGGCTGTCATAGCGTTATTCCAACGGACAACGCCGAAGAAATAACCGTGCCGGCTGTCAACCTTGATGATTATATCAGCCAAAAAAATTTAAAGATCAATGCCATTAAAATTGACATTGAAGGTGGCGAGCCACTGGCCTTTATGGGCATGGAAAAACTATTTTCCCAAGCTACCGGCCTATTGTTAGTTATGGAATTTTCTCCCCAAGCTTTAAAGTCGGCCAACATAAACCCTCTTGAATTTCTGCAAAAAATTAAAAATTACAGATTTAGCATTTTGCAAATTCTTCCTCACGCCAAAACAGGAATATTATCTCTTGAAAACATTGGGGACTTAGACTGGTACCAAACCGGGTACGCTAATTTATTATTAAAAAAATAATGATAAATAAGAAAAAAATTTTAATTGTCACACCCTACGGTTTTAACGACCGCCTGGCTAATTTTATGGAATTTATTTCGGCTCGACTTTTAGAAAAAAATGACTGGCAAGTAACCGCCTTGACCCGCCAGCAAGAAAAAACTATTGAACTGGATAGCTATAAGGGCATAATAATAAAACGTTATAAAAGTTTAGGCCAAGGTATTTTTCTTTTATTACAAATATTATTTTTAAGCCGGCCAGACGTAATCCATGTATACCATTTAAGAAATAATCGCCTGGGTGCTTTGAGTGGAATATTATCTAAATTTTTAGCCATATCGCTGATTTTTACCGAATATGGTTTATTGCACGACCATTATCTGGTTGACGATCGCGATGACCCCCTGGGTAAACCGCTAAAACCAAACGGCATAATTATTGATTTAAAACAGCTATTCAATGAAATCTTCTCCAAACATGGCGCCCCGCCAATTTCCAGCTTTAAAAATTATTTTTATCACTGGTCGCTGACTCACGCGGATCAAGTAATCTTTGTCTCAAAACACAATTTTGATTTAGTCACCGAGTTGGGTTTAAAAAATTGCCGCTACTTGCCATACTTTTTCGACGACGACCGCTGGCAAATAAACCGGGAGCTTAATCCGGAAGATGACCGTCAATTGATGAATTTAAAAAAAATCGAAAACTTAAATTCGCCGTTAGTTTTATTTGTCGGTCAGCTGAAACTACGAAAGGGTTGGGATATTTACCTCGAGGCGATCAGATTTGTCGATAAAAATATCGTGCCTTCATTCGTGCTGGTCACTCCTACGTGTAAAGAACTGCCTCCAAACTTAGTTGACCTTATTAAAAAGCTGGGAATTGAAGAACGGGTGATTTTTTTCGGCCAGATTAGCGAGCAACTGTTAAAAAAAATATATGATTTGAGTTCAATTGTCGCTATTCCTTCCCGCTATGAAGGATTCGGCCTAGTCGCGGTTGAAGCCTTTGCCGCCAACAAACCGCTGGTGGCATCGGCCGTGCCAGCCTTAACGGAAACCATAACCGACGACTATGACGGTCTGCTAGTGTCGCCTAAAAATCCGGAAAAACTAGCGCAGGCAATTATAAAATTAGCCGGAGACAAAAAATTAAGAGAAAAACTGGTCAGCGGTGGGCAGACAACCTTAAAAAAATTAAAATCTGATAAAATAAAAAAACAATGGTTGGAGTTTTACGATAAAATTATCAAAAACAAATGTACATAAGACCTTCAAAAAATTTTATCTTTCCGGTTTTGCAAAAAGAACTTTCTAAAATAAAAGGCAAAATCGGTTTGGATGCCGCTTCCGCCGGAATGAAAAACCGGCATATGTTTAAAACTGATATGTATATCGGACTTGATATCGACAGAGCATCACTTAAAATCGGTCTTAAAAAGTATCCTGATTCCAAAACTATAGGTCTACACGCCGATGTGGCAAACCTTGACACTGTTACAGGAAATAGCATAGACATCGTCGTCTCAACAAATACTCTCAATTACTTGCCGTCTCAAAGGAGACTTCGAGCAATTGCCGGGCTTTCGCGAATTACAGCACCAGAGGGTAATTTTATTTGTGAATTATCTCTATCTGCCGATTTTAATGAGGAGTTAAAATTGTTTTCTAACAATTTTAACTCTGTCAAAAAAATATATTATAGAAACATTATAAGTTGTCTGTATGAGCGCTTTTTTGAGCGGAACGGCCATGATAACCTCGGTTCTCATCCGATAGCCGGCCTTTTGCCATTTAGAATTTTTTCATGGTTTTTAAGCCGTTTTGAATATCTAACCTGTTCGTTCCGCTCTCTAAACCGTCACGCCCTTTTGATATGTAAAAATAAAAAAACCACCAATCAAAAACAAGAGTTTGATTTTGAAAACTTGCAAAAAGTTTCTGACCGATTCTATTCACTCATGAATTAAGTTTTATAAATGAAATGATTTTTTCCGCCCTGATTTTCCATGTATATTTTTCTGAAACATCTAGGTAGGCTTTATCCGCCATTTTATTACCAATATCAGGATTCTCCTTGAGTTTAACAATGGCATAAGCCAAAGCTCGCGCATCACCGGGAGGCACTAACAAGGAGTTCCTTCCATCTGTTAATACTTCTCTCAAAGAAGGCAGATCTGTCGCAATGATAGGCTTTTTACTGGCCATATATTCAAAAATTTTAAGTGGAGACATAAAAAGGCTGTAATGCTCATTCTCGGGAAAAGGGGCGACAAATGCATTACACTTTGAAGCGTATTTTGAAACATCAGAATAAGGTACTCGGCCTACAAAAATTGCCCTATCGGATACGCCCAGTTTATTGGACAAATTCCTGTAATATTCAACATCGGGTTTTTCACCACCTACCACTAAAAATTTATACTCAGATGGAAGTTCCTTGAGAGCTTGAAGGCCACTGGCTACTCCTTTTTCCATGCCCATAGTTTTCAGCATGCCTATATATCCATATACAAAATCGTTTTCTGATATGCCTTTTATTTTAAAATCATCGGTAAAGTTTCCAAAATGATTCAAATCTACTCCGCTCGGCGAGATTAATATTTTTTTATCGGAAATTCCCATATCCACCAAAATATTTTTTAGACTACTGTTCAACACTACAAAAAGTTTGGTCTTTTTTAGGCTCAGATTAAAAAGAAATTTTGACCTAGGAATACTATGGAGTTCAAGAACCATAAAAAATCTTTTGGAGAAAAACAAAGGTATTATAAAGTCGCGAGTATAAAGTATGTCTTCTGTTTTTAAATTCACCAAAAATTTTGACACTGCAACGAACGACAAAACATCCAACCAATAAAGAATTTTGCTAGATCTCGGAGTTTTGCCTAAAAAATCAAAACTTGGAATTCTTTTTATATAGAAATTTTTTTCTATCCCATAAAAATCAAAGGGGTCCTGCTTATTTTGATTATTACCCCTTTCTGGCACAAAAAGTTCTACCTCTGCTCCGGCTCTGGTAAACTCCGAGCACATTTTCATGATGGCATAACCCTGAGCCCTTGGCGTCGGTATTCTGACGTCTGTTACGTATTTTATATTCATATCTATACTTGAACCGTGTCAATTATTTTGTCCGAATATTTCCTATTTTGAAAAAGAAAAGGTTTAAACTCCTCAAATATATCTTTGACTGTCAGGTTTTTATCAAACTTATCTTGAATAAGATCATTTCTGACAAAATACGCATTATTACCAGAAAAACAACAGGCGACTAAAGAGTACCCCTTTTCTTTAGCAAGCTTATTAAGAGCGTTTAAACTTGAACCATAAAAATGTGTCCTCTTCCAAAAATAGTCTTTGTCGTATTTTTGAACAACCGCCAAATCCGGACCATACCCAGCATTATATTCCAAAACTACAACTCTAGGTTTAAAATTCTTTATGGCCTTCCAAACCCAATAATCATTTCCGTCTATATCAACAGACAACAAATCAACATCATTCTTAACATTATTTTCTTTAAATAAGCTCTCCACGTTGTCTGCTGTAATAAGCGCGGAGATTAGGCTTAATTTCTTCTGATTTATTAAAAGTTCTAGATTTTTACCAACTTCTTTGAAATTTTTTAAATCTCCCTCAAACCATAAACCAGACCAACCATCCAACAGCAAAGATACCGTGTTGTTTTGTAAACCGTTTCCTACACCAAATTCCACGAAATTTTTATTTGTAACACCTATTCTTTTAAAAATTTCTATTATGATACCATCATCGCCCCCCTGAGAATGGATGCTAAATTCATATCTATTAATACGGTTTGAATTTATATATTTTGGATTTTGGTACAAATAATCATTCAAATATTTAGCGATCGATAATCTCCTGTCCATGGCGATCATCCTTTTTATCTCTGCAATTCCTATTTTTTCCGATATAAGGTTGCTTATTTTATTTATAAAATTTTTCATCTTTTATTAGTTTTGATATTTTCCATATCCGCTTCCACCATCATCTTTACAAGATTTTTAAAATCGCATTTTGGCTCAAAACCAAGGATTTTCTTTGCTTTACTGCTATCACCCAGAAGATAATCAACTTCTGTTTTGCGAAAATATTTTTCATTGATGCGCAAAATAACTTTCCCCTTTTCATCAACGGCCACCTCTTTCAAACCTTTGCCTTGCCATTTGATATCCATTTCAAGAGCTTTGGCAACTTCGTTCACAAAATCCCTTACTGTATGGCTTTTGCCTGTAGAAATTACAAAGTCCTGTGGTTCTTTTTGTTGAAGCATTTGCCACATAACCTCGACATAATCTCCTGCATAACCCCAGTCTCGCTTGCTATCTAAATTGCCCAATTCGAAATAATCTTGCAGTCCGAGTTTTATTTTGACCATAGACATAGCTATCTTCCTGGTAACAAAATGCTTGCCTCGCCTTGGTGATTCATGATTAAACAAAAAACCGGAACAGATGAAAAGATTGTGTTTTTCTCTGTACCCAACCACATAATCTTCGTGAGCTCTTAGTTTGGCCTTACCATAAGGACTAACAGGTTTGAATGGAGAATTCTCATTTTGGGGAGGTTTGGTTGCGCCGAACATTTCACTTGTAGACGCTTGATAAACCTTTATTTTTGGATTGAATGCCATTATTTCAAGCACCAAACGACCGAGACCATGATAGTCGACTTCAAACGTTTCTTCTGGACAAGAGAAAGATATACCGACATCCGATTGGGCCGCCAAATTATAAACTTCATCCGGATTGGCTTCTCGGAGAACTCGAGCGAGTGAAGCCGAATCTCGGAGATTGCCGTTCAATAAATCTATTTTTTTCGCACTATACAACTTTTCAATACGCATCAACGGGTCGGTACTGGTGCGACGCACTAAACCAAAGACTTTATAACCCTTCGATACCAAAAGTTCAGCCAGATAAGAACCGTCCTGGCCGGTAATACCTGTAATTAAAGCTCTTTTTTGATTATTTTTATTCATTTACAATTTTTTAATTATTGATAACTTCCAAAATCAGTGCATAACCGCGAATACCTAAAATTGTCTGAAAGAACCTAACTGTATTTGGTTTAAGATGGAAAATCCGCATAACTTTCCCAATCCCCGGGAAACATCTGAAGTCTTCATAAATCTTTATCTTCTTAAAACCGGCATTATAAGCAAGCATTTTTAAACTTTTTCTAGTAAATGGACGTTGATGTGTATAATCATCCCAAAAAAATTTAAGCATGAATGGGCAATTGGGTGTCAGCACTATCGCCTTTCCTCCCGGCTTCAAAATCCTCTTGATCTCCTTTAAAAAAATCAATGGATTTTTCAAATGTTCAATCACTTGTTTGGCGTAAACTGCCTCATATTTAGCACTGGCCAAACCGCCCAAATCTTTTTCTACATCAAGTTTGAACACCTTCAATCCCCGGCTTTTGGCAACTTTGTAGCTGTCATCTTCGATCTCAATTCCCTCAAAAATTTCCGGTTTCACCATCATAAAATTACCGGTAGCGCAACCAATGTCCAAAATCGGGCCCTTAACGTCCTCGAACCAGCGGTTGAAATAAAGCTCCTCAAACCAGAGGTCTTCTTCGTCTTTAACCTTATATTTTAAATCAGAAAAAAAGGTCATTTTATTGCCATTTTAATATTTCTTTCAATCTATCCTTTATATCATTATAGTTCCCTTTTTCCAAGGTGCGATAGGCCAGATCGTATATTTTTTTGACATCATTCTTGGTAAAATCTTTTGTCTCGACCTGGGGAACATCGGTCATAGCTTTCAATCTGCCCAGGTCAAAATTTGTATTATGATTTCCCATCTTTATGGTCGCCTCAAAAGCTTGAGTACCAGGAAATGGCTGAAAAATATAAAACCTTGCCGAATCAACACCAGACTCAAAAGCAAATCTTAGGGTTTTAAGCATCGTGTCTTTGGTTTCGCCGGGATAACCAAATATTAAAAAGGCCTGAGTATAAAACCCTATTTCCTTTGCCTCTTTGATAATCTTTTTTGCCTGTTCCAGATTCACATTTTTTCTTATAACTTTATTCAAAAATTCCTGGTCACCGTTTTCAATGCCAAATTTGAGCTCTTTTAAACCAGCTTCATATAAATGTTCCAGAACTTCCCTATCGAGAGACGGAATGAAAATACCGCTGGGAGTCAGGAGGCGGATATTATATTTGCGTCTAACTATTTCTTTGCATATTTCTATGGTTCTCTTTTTGGAGACAGTGAAATTGTCGTCCACAACAACTATCTCTTTGATGCCGTGTTCTACCAGCAGACCTATCTCATCCAAAACATTCTGTGCGGAACGCATCCGATAAACACTCCCCCAAACTTTATGGATAGCGCAAAAACCGCAACGGTTTGGACAACTGCGACTAGTAATGATAAAACCGTGAGGCATTAAAAGCGATTTGATTTTATTTTTATGCCTAAGGTTAAATATTTTAGAGAAACAAAAACGAAGAACCGGAACGGACAAAGCGGAATATAAAATAAAACTTTTGACGAGTTTTGATAAATTAAATTTATCGGAATAATTATAGCCTATCGGTTTTGAATAATCATAAATTTTTGAAAAATTTCTATAAGGAAAAATGATTTTGTCTATGCTCATATTTATGATCCTCGGTTCATTGCAGACAATCTCTCTGGACTTTGGGTCTATAAAACAAATTCCCTTAATCTCTCTCGGATTATTTATTTTTTTAAGCAATTCCACCATTGTTTCTTCTCCTTCGCCGATAACAATAGTATCTATATTTTTATTTTCCATCAATGTTTTTTCCTTATAAGCAGATGGGAAAGCCCCTCCTCCGACGACAAAGATGCGCGGGTTTATTTTTTTTACTAAATCCGCAATCCGGTAAAAAGAACTTGCTTGGGAATAGAACATCCCGGAAATACCGACAACATCCGGCTCAAAGTCTTTGATTTTTTTTACAATGTCTTTTTCCTCGCTTCCACATCTAAAAAGATTCTTTTCTTTTAAATGCCTGATATTTTGGGGGTGTTCAGTTAAGCAGTCATATATCTCAACTCTATGGTTTTCTGTGAGTAGAGCACTTTTTAGATATTCCAAACCCAACGGCTCAAAAGGTAAAAAGACCAATTCATGTCTAAGCATTTCAAAATACGGTCTTATTAAAAGGACTCTCATGATAGCTCTTTATAAATATTTAGATATTTTTGGGCCGCATTTTGCCAACTCATTTTTCTGGCAAACTCGAGAGATTTATCTTTAAATTTATACTTCATCTCGAAGTTTTTTAAAATTATTAGAGCATATTTTTTGGCTTTACTTATATTTTTTGGATCTACCAAAAATCCATTTCCTCCATTCCAGATAGCATCTTCAGCCCCGCAATTCGTACTGCCGATTACAGGCAACCCACAGGCGGCCGCTTCAAGAAAAACCAGACCGAATCCTTCAACATCGTAATTATCATTCTGCGACAACAATAAAAACAGTTCTGCCCCCTTATATAAAGAAACTAATTCCTCACGAGAAATATCTTTTTTGAATACCACCTTTTCTTCAATATGCAGTTCTTTTATTAAATTTTTCAGTTTTTCAAAATATTTATCCCTACCCGCGCCAACAATTATATATTTTAATTGCGGTAAACTTGCGTTTATTTCTGCAAAAACTCTTAAACTTATCTCATACCCCTTACGCGATTTAATTGCGCCAACAGATAAAATATAGGGACGGGTATCAGTAAAACTATTATCTTTTGGAAGATTGTTGAAATAATCATAATCTACTCCCGGATTTATGATATCGATTTCTACATCAGAAACCTTTTTTTCAATTTCTTCGGCAGTATAAGAACTGATTGAAATTATTTTATCGGCTTTTTTAAGAGCCCATTCCGAAAACCACAGCCTCCAGAAACTATGCAGAGGTTTAACGGAACCGCTACCAACAACGGTAATAATAAATTTTTTCTTCAGACCTATTAATGCTATCGCAGTAATAATACCGTAAGGGAAAACATCAAAGGCGTGAATAATGTCATATTTTTTCAAAGCATTACGTATTTTAGGTAAAGAAAAAATTAGCCCAGCAATACTGTTGGGCAAAATTGTTTCCTCGGCATTATTACTGCTGTTGATTTGAGTTAAAAATTTAATTTCCGTGACAATATCTTTGTCTAAATTTTTTACCAATTCAAATACCAAGCGACCTCCGCCATTAACAGGATTAATATCATGAATCAAATAGCAGACTTTCATAAACTTAGTTCTATCAATTTTTTATATCAGGAGCATTTCTACAATCATAAACTGTCGCAGAAATACTTTTATCTGTTTCTCTATAAGCGACATTGCACGAATCAAAATATTTCCGGAAAACACTGTTTGGGTCTATCCGTGGAATATTTATTTCCAGATAATAATCTTTGGTAGCGTTCAATGTGGATATTTTCTGATTTACATCAAAAGCCGGGCTGGTATAAAGCCTTCTTCTGTACTTCCCTATTTTCATTATTTCATAGCCACCGTTATCATTATAAACTGTCACAGCTTTTATATCTGGATCGTTTTTTATAAATTCCGTGACATCGTAAAGTAATTTCGGAGCTGAACCGTTTATTTTGCCAAAAAGATATTCTTCAATAAAAGAGAAATTATAAACTAGGCCTATGATTAAAATTACAGCAAAAACTTTATGTTTCAGCTCTTTTTTGATACATATTGCAACCGCAAGAACGGCAGAGCAAATGTATGACAGAGCCATAAAAATAAAAGAAATATAAAAACCCAGAGGTCCGGATCCACCAGTAAAAGGAAAAAGGAAATTCCATTCGAGAGAAAGAAGTCGGCTTAGCCATTCTGTTTTTGGGTAAAGAGGTGGTACGGTGTGATTGAAAAACTGAAGAGCAAAAATTGAAATTGTTATTATAAATACCGTAATAAAATCTTCTTTCTTCAGCTTTATTTCTTTGTTCCTAAATATCTTTGCAAATACAGCCCCTGAAATAATACAAAGGGGTACCACTAAAAATTGGAAATACCTGTCCAACGCTCCAATGGAAAAATCAAAAACAAAAAGGTAGAACATAAGACCAATGAAAATAAAGAAAAAGAAGGGTCTAAGTTTTCGCCAAATTTCTTTGTCTATGAAAAATGCCGGCAAAAGTAAGAGTGGCGAGGTATAAAGAATGGCCTTTACAAACTGAATAAACGTCTGGAGCCATCCCCTATCAAAAAAACCGGATGAATTTGCAAAATGTTTCCAATAATTAAATGAGTATTCCAGATTAAAGAATGGAAAAACAAATCTTGCCAAAAACAAAACCGCAACCAAACTAACCGCGCCCAAAAAACTAAAGACGATATATTTTATTATTTTTCTTTTATCTCTAAACGCACCCTTCTCTATGGCAAAATCCAAAGCGAGTGCACAAATGGGAAGAACAGCACTGACTTTAATCAAGAACCCGCCCACGGCCCCAACAATTAACAAGACCAACCACTTCCAATTTCCTTCTCTAAGCTCAAAACCCGAAGTCTTAAGCTTAAAATATCCAATCGCCATAATTAAGAAAAACATCGGCATAATTGCCCCATCAACATCAACCATCAGTGATGCGAGAACGGAGTAAAAAGAAGTGACAAAAAGAAAAGCCGTCCAAAATGCAGTCTTGCTTGCTCTGAGCTTGTCCAATGGGTCAAAAATGATTTTGGCTAAATAAAAGATCAGAAACAGGTTGGCAACGCTAAAAATCAAGGGAATAAAACGAAAATTGCTATCGCCCAAAAGGGGCCCGAGAGTTTTGGCATAAATAAATTCCGTTAATGGCGGATGTGGCACAGTACCGGGCAGTGTTATTTCTGGATGAGCATATTGCACCCACTTATATTCATCCTGATGATAGGGAGAATGAATTGCCGGTAAACGTAAAACCGCAAAAATGGCCAGTAAAACTATGAACCAAGCCAGCTCTTTTCTACGTAAAAATTCAAAATTCATACAAAAAGGCTACCATAAAAACAACTTTATATAAAGATAATTTTTTAGATATGAAATTTGTATGAATTCATGATATATTACTTTAATATATATGACAATTCCCAAAATCTCGGTGGTTATATTGTGTTATAAAGCTGGTAACTTCGCCAAAGTATTCTACCAAAAAGTAGCAAAAATTCTGCAGAACAATAACTTGGATTATGAAATAGTTCTTGTTGGCAACTTCTGGGCCAATAAGGGTGACATTACTCCAGAGGTAGTCCGCCAAATAGCAATAAGCGAAGACAGAACGATATCGGTCATTAAGAAAAAAACAGATAAGACACACGGCATGAGCTGGGATATGCGCTCCGGACTGGAAGCGGCCACGGGTAGCACTATTGCCGTAATTGACGGTGACGATCAAATGCCCCCAGAAGACATACCAAAACTTTACAAAAAACTTGTGGACGAGAAACTAGATCTGTGTAAAGGAAAACGAATTTTACGTGGTGATGGGATATATCGCAAATTTATTTCCCGCATATTTAATGGAATTATGCAATTACTATTTCCCGGAATTATTTCAAATGATATAAACGGCAAGCCTAAAATTTTTACACGTGAGGCCTATAACAAATTAAATCTGGAATCCAATGACTGGTTTATTGATGCCGAGATTATGATAAAAGCTAGTCGAAATAACTTTCGTATCGGCGAAATGGAAGTTGTATTTAAAAAAAATCCGGAGCGTCCTTCTTTTATCTCCCTTAAAGCCAATATTGAGTTTATAAAAAATATTATTGTTTGGCGAATGAGAGAATCAAGAATTCTAAAAAAATGAGGAAGAAAATATTCATAACTGGAGCAAGCAGTTTTCTGGGCGAGGGTTTAATAGATAAACTAAAAAATGTGTACGACATTACGGTTCTTAAACATAATAAACCGCTAAAAACATCTGGAGAAATTAAAGTAATCAACGGAGGAATGGAAGATATTTCAGCCTGGCAAACAGAAATACCCTCCATAGATATTGTTATTCATCTTGCTTCCATATCCCACACTAATAACCCAAAAAATTATGAGAAAATAAATACTCTTGGCACAAAAAAACTTGTTAAAATAGCCGAAGAAAAAAATGCCAAACAATTTATTTATATTAGCACTCGAACAATAGGAAGCCAGTGTGGAGCATATGGAGCATCAAAAGAAAAAGCCGAAGAATATACTAAAAATAGCAAAATCCCTTACACAATTATCCGGGTTGGTGAAGCATATGATGAAAGTTTTACTAGAGCAGAAGGTCTTGGAAAAATAGTTTCTCTCGTTGAAAAAAGTTTCGTCGTTCCTTATGCTGTTGACAAAAATACAACCATCGCTCCAATACATATAGATGACGTGCGAGCTGGCATTTTAGCTACTGTTGATAATAAACTCTCTTATGGTAAAACATACACACTTACGGGACCAGAAAATTTATCACTAAAACAGGTGGTGGAAAGAATATGTAAATTTAAGAAAAAAACCCCTATTTTTTTTCCTGTCCCAAGAATTTTTGTTCAAGTTGTTTACTCTGCCATCACAAAAATTAACAAAAAAGCTGTACTGGATGGGTTAGAAAGACTTTTGTGGATACGAAAAGAATCATTAAGCGCAAATGTTTCAGACGATCTCCATATAAACCCAAGATATTTTTTAAAATCTTTTCCTTAAAATCAGAGAGGTTCTTGAATTTATTTATCGCAACCGGTTGTTTTCTTGAACAAATTATATTTGCCAGTCGATGTTTTTATATAACAAGACGGAATTTTATTGATCATTTCGTCATTATTACTAATAAAAATAAACTCGTTGGAAGTATTGTTTAAGCTATTCTTATCTCCTAATTCAAACAGTCCAGGCAAAGTCAGATATTGAGAGTAATTTCCCCCTTTTAATAAAACAACCGATGCAATCGTGTTATAAAATAAAACTCTTTGAGTTGGTGGCACAATGGATAATGCTTTGGATGTTTCAACATTCGTCGTATTTATAGAAACGAAAGAAGTGATTGAAAGAAATATTAAATGAAAAAATTGAAATAAAATCAACATGACAACTCCCCCAATTGCAATTTTTTTAAATATCTCTTTTTTGAAAAAACCCGCCATAGTCACAATAGAAACTGGAAAAAATAAGTATAGTAAAACATTAGCGGGAAAAAAATAACGGTACCAGCCGGTTCCAAGAAGGTAACCAAGCCAATTCAAAACAATAACAAAAAAAATTAGGTAGTCAGTAATACTAATGTTCCAATTTTCTTTTTTTAAATGTCGTCTAATAAAAGTAAATGCGACTGGAATAAAAAGAAAAAGAAAAAGAATTGGGGTGGATTCTTTCACAAATCTGGATAAATTAACAATAACAGTATTAAAAAGCGAGAATGAAGTATCAGACATGGTTGAAGCGCCATTATTACCTGATTGGTGAATAATAGTTGGAATAATTTGTGCCATTGAATCCAAAGTTGGATAATTGATTCTAAATAATAAAATGATAGGAACAAGAAATGTTACTAGCAATAACAGTATATTTTTTTTATCTCGAATTTGCTTAATACAAAAAATTAACGCCAGGGGTAATGCCACTATAAGCAATAGTAGATAAAGTGTCTTGGTTGCCGCTGCCAAACCCAAAAAAAGACCAGAAAATATGGCCAACTTTTTACTTTCAAAATTAACCCCCTCTAGATATGCCAGAAAAAGTGATCCTAGAATTAGAAAAACCAAACCCGGCACTTCTCCTTGAACCGGTCTTCCGTTACCGTAGAAAGGCGCAAAAGAAACAAGCAATAATACTGAGGTTATGGCGGAATAAAAACCATATCTTTTGTTTACAAATAAATAAAAAATAACTACCAACAAAAACATGTAAATAATCATTGGCAATCTAGCCTGCCAAAGTCCTACATTGAAAAGTTTAAAAGAGGCAGCCACAGGAAAAATAACTGGATAGTTTGTGGTAAATAAAGTTGCAGACCGAAAAAAGGAACCGGGTTCTGTCTGAATTCCATAAACCCCGTGCAAAGAAAGATTCTCCGCAATGTTTGTAAATATACCCTCATCAATCCAAACTTTCGGAGTATCTGTAAAATGAAATGTAATTAGAAAGATAGCTAAAATAAAAATAGAAAACAAGATTATTTTTTTTCTGTTTTCCAAAATAAATAACTTCAAATTCATACAAAAAGTTTATCAAAAAAATGGCCTAAAATAAACATAAAACACCTCTTGCATTTTTAAACAGAGTATGCTATAATCTACAACAGAAAGGCAGGGTGAAAATATGCTTAAATGGCTTGCTAAAAAGTGGGCCTTAAATGACCCACTTCCCGAAAAAGCAGACGTTATTGCTGTAATTTCATACGCCGCGACCAAGGATCGTCTGACGAACAGCTCGCAAAAAGTCATGGACTTGGCCAGAAATTTATCTGACCGATACCCACGAGCTTTAGTTGCTTGGGGTTCGTTTTCAAAGAATTCCAACAATCTTGAGCAAAAAATCAAAAGGGTTGTGTTACCAAACAGCCTTTATGTGGGCCAAGTAAGTAGTTCCACTGATGAATGCGAGATCATCAAATTGGCCACAAGCTTAGCCAGAAGATCGACACAAAAGATAATCGTTGTGTCTGAAGGGGCACATTCGCGCCGATGCAAACGAGTTTGGAAATATTTTTTTCCAAAATCCGAAATTTGCTTCCAATCAGTACCGGCTTGGGAAGCAGCAGACGAAAAAAACCCCATGTGGTTTCAGAGATACTGGCGAGTCTGGTTTTTGATTAACCTTATCGCCGACTTCTTGGCTTATCGCTGGAAACCGGTTCTTGAGTTTATGATCCGGCGGAATTTCAGTCAGCCGGCAAGTTAGTAACAGCTCGCTCCGAAAACATGGAGCGAGCTGTATTGTTTTATATTTTCCTAAATTTGTATCTAATAATCAGAGGCAACATCCTAAACCCGAGCTTTGCCGCTTTCCAAGTACTGCCTGTATACATCGACTGCCCAACTCTTTCTTTAAAAATAACGGGGACTTCTATAAGGGAGACGTCTTTCTTTATAAGCCAAATCATAAGCTCTGGAGAAAACTTGCCATCACCTTTTGACATTGGAAACAGTGGTCTTATTTTTTCCAGAGTTTTACGAGAAATCAATTTATAGGTGCAACCAACATCTGTCAAAACCGGTCCATTAAATAAAACTTCGATTATTTTTGCCCACAACCAATTGCCAAAGCGCACAGGAAAAGGCATAAAGGCACCGGACCAGATAGCCGAACGGGAAGTGCGTGTGCCCAAGACAGCGTCAAATTCATCGCTGTAAGACAAAAGTTTTTCAACATCTTTGGACAAGAAAGTGCCGTCGGCTTCCGTCATTATAATCAAATCCCCTTTTGCCTCTTCTAAACCCCTCATCAAAGCAAAACCATATCCTTGTTTTTTGCTTTCCTTAACATAAGTCGCTTTGGTTTTTTTTATTTCTTCTTCAGTATTTCCAAGAGCGTTATTATCCACTGCCACCACTTCGTCAACCAGACCGGTTTCAAAAAAACCATCTATAACTCCCCTGATGCTTTCGGCTTCATTATAGGTTGGTATAACTACGCTTACTTTTTTATTTTTATACATGATTTATGGGTTAAAAAGGCAGGTTAATTATTTTAATTAGAGATTCTATATTATAGTTAAATACAATATAGATTACCAAGAACAAATACAACCAATACCATTTTATTTTGGAGAGTCCGAAACCGGCGATAAGAGCTAACCACATCATAAACATCACAGCTAATCTTTGGGTGATGGACGGCCAAAAATAAAATGTTAAAGTGACGGGTAAAATGGCCAGTAGAATTTTTATTCGCCTCTTATCTTTTGTTTTTAATTCCTTCCATGCGCCATAACAAAAAGCCAACCAACCAAAAGAAAACAGCCAACCCAAAATTTTTACGAGCAGAATAAAATTCTTTGGAGTCTCAAGAGAGACATACCGCCCGACAGCCACATATCTGTCAAAATACAAGTAGTGATATTTCAAATAAATAAAAATGTGAAATGACAAAATAGGCGCCAAAACCAAAGAAACAGCAATTAAAACATCCTTTAATTTTTGTCTCCATGGAATATCAGAAATGCAAATAAGCAAAATTAAATTCCCCACCGCCAAACCGCCATATTCTTTGAATAAAACACCGACTGCCGAAACTATAATTGATAGATAATAAAACTTTCTATTAAATGTATTTATGTATTTAACGGCTAAAAAAGTGCCGAGAATGAAGAAAAACCAACCGCCAAAATCAGCTAGGTGCAAATTGCCAGGATCTATCATGTAAAAATTAGAGGAAACTAAAATAGAGCTTAATATTGCCACTTTTTCTTCTTTATATATTTCAAATGCCAGAAGATAAAAAACAAAAACACAAAGAAAATAAAAAACAACATTAACAGTAGCAAAACTTAAACTGAAATCATTAAAAAAATAGTTGACAGAAATGGAAGAGTAGAGGAAGAGCGGTGTGGTCAACACTCTGTTTAGCTGCATATTGTCATTTGCTGAATTACCCTGCAAAAATCTGGCAGCTTCAGAATATTCGTAAGCATCTTTTTTCCCAAGGTCGGGATTATATCCGATATAATAATAAGAAACAAAAATATTTAAAACGGCAAAAAGCATGATCGCCACCAAAAATTTGTTTTTTATTAAAAAATTCTTCATTGAATTTGAAACTGCTCGTAATTTATTATCTTGTATTTAAAAAGCAGATATTTTTTCATAACATTCAAAATGGAAAGTCCATACTGAACACTTCTTTTAAAATTTATCTGGGATGCTTCCTTAAAATATTTAGTTGAAATGGGAATTTCCTTAATTTTCAAACCAGCGATTTTCATTTGTACAATAATTTCCGTATCAAACACAAAATCGTCAGAATTCAAACCCAAGGGTAACATCATAACTCTCCTGTTATAAGCACGGAAACCCGAATGATATTCGGTCAAGTTGTTGTTCAAAACAAAGTTCTCTATTTTGGTTAAAAAAATATTAGCCAAAAATTTCCAACGGGGCATACCCCCCACTAGAGCATTCCCGCGAATTTTCATCCTAGAGCCGAACACCGCATCACATTCATTATTCGCTATCGGCATTATCATTTCCGGGATAAATACCGGATCATATTGAAAATCTGGATGAACCATTACGACAATATCGGCACCCAATTTCAAAGCTTCCCTATAGCAAGTTTTTTGATTACCGCCATAACCTAAATTTTTTGAATGAACAAACACTTTCAGACTAAGCTTTTTGGCTACTTCTACGGTGTTATCACTACTTGCATCATCAACAAGTATAATATCGTCTACTATGCCCTTGGGTATAGCGTCAAGTGTTACTTTCAGTGTTTTCGCTGCGTTGTAGGCTGGCAATACTATAATTATTTTCTTGTTATTAATCATTTTTTGACTTTAATTTGTTGATCTTAAACAATAATCAGCTTCACTAGTTTATTCATTAAAACATCCAAGCTGTGATTTTCCAAAACATATTTTTGGAGTTCTTCCGAAACTTTTCTTTTTTCCTCATCATTAGCATTTAGCCAAAAATCAATTACTTTGGCAACATCACCGGGGGTTCTTTTTTCCGTAATCATTTTTTTATCAATTTCTCCAACAAGAAATTTATTTGCAATGACCAGCAAACATCCGCAAATCGCTGCTTCTAATATGGTTTTGTCAAAACTTCCTGTCGGTGTCAGATTCACAAAGATGTTATGCTCGTTATAAATTTTGGGCGTTTCATAATTTGCCACACTTTTATAAAAACTTACTTTGTTTTCCAAACCCAATTCTTTTACTCTATTTTTTAGCAAATTATAATAATTTTCATCTTTGGGCAATGGGTCTCCATAAAAATCGCAGACAAAATTTATATTTTTCTTATTTAAAATTTCCAGAGCTTCAATAAGCAAATCCGGTCTCTTTATTGGACTCATCCTGCTCAAAAACAGGATTGATTTTTTTAATCTTTCAATCTTTAAATCTTTAAATCTTTCAATATCGACTCCCACTGGCATTAAACTCGTCTTTTTGTATCCAGCGACAAAAGCAAATTTAGAAGTACAAAAAACTTTGTCAGAAAACCAAACTGCCACTCTGGTAAAAATATTTCCGTTCGGGTGATTTCTCCAAAAAAATACCTTCTTTCTCATAACTTTCCAGAGAAATCCTCCCAGAACGATATATTCTTGGTTCATATGGACGAAAACGGAATCATATTCTTTATGTAAACCAAGAATTAGGTTAAAAAAGTTTTTTACATATTTAATTTTACTTTTTTTAGATTCTTTTCCCAGAGAAAAAACTTTAACATTTCCGGGTAATTCGTATTCCCCTTTTTCCAGACATATAACAACAACCTTTTCAAATTTTTTTGAAAATTCTATAATCCAACCGTGAAAGAAGCCCAGAACCGAATCCTCTTTGTCAACTTTTTGCGTTATAACTAGAAGCTTCATTTTTATTCTTCCAATTCAATGGCTTGAACCGCACAACCATCTTTAGCCTCTTTCACTTGCTTCAGTTGTTCTGCCGATAAATTAACTGACATTGAATTAACCAGCTTTCCATCCTGTTTTATCTTGCATTTAAAATCCTGTTCATCAATTTCAAATATCTCCGGGGCACAATCAGTGCAAAAACTGCAACCAATACACTCTTTTTTATTTATAGATATTTTAACCATAACAAGAAGATTTTAACCTATTTTTTGATAAAATTGTAACTTTTCCTCAAAAGATGCCCGAACCAACTTTTTTCCTCGATAGCCAGACCTGAAAGCCACTCTACCAGATAAATATCAATGGGCCAAGCGAAAAACCGATGTTTCAAACGCCAATCAAACCAAGAATTAATCGGCCCCAGTTTGAATTTTAGCAGTTTAAAGTATTCACGAATTCGCCAAACATATTCACCATCCACCCAAGGCGAAGAAAAGTCTTTGCGGAAACGGTCAATTTTACCCCAATCTTCAGTCCTGACCGGCGGTTTAAATCCGGCTTTTATAGCCATATCATACATCAAAGATCCCGGGTATGGCATGTAGGCCCCCAGAGTAAAAGTTGCCTCAGGATGAATCTTGTATATCTGATAGAGCAAATTAATAGTAGCTTCAAATTCGGCCTCGGTCTCGGTTGGCAACCCGACAATAACCGAATAACAGGCGGGTACGTTAAACTTGGCCAAAGATTTGACTGCTGAATAAATGCGATCGACCGTGATCCTTTTATTAATAAGCGATAAGATGCGGTCGCTACCCGCCTCAGCCCCAATAAGCAAGTCAAAGACGTTTTGATCTTTTAATTCTTTAGCAAGATTATCATCAATCATGTCTATTCTGACCTCAAGGTGAGAAGGTAGATTAGTTTTTCTTAAAATCGTCAGCGCTCGGTTTTTATCAACAAAAAAATTATCATCATAAAATTTAATGGCATCAATTTTATATTTTTCTTTCAAGAAACTGATGTCTCTCTGTACATGGTCAATTGACCAGGCTCGAAAGCGACTCTGATTAAAGGCGCGATTGTAACAGAAGGAGCAATTAAAAGGGCATCCTCGGCTGGTTTTGTAAGCGATTACTCTTTTAAATTTGCCGAGTTTATAGAGATACTTCTCCATAGGCAATAATGAAAAATCCCAGGGCCATTCATCTAAATTTTTTATAAATGGGCGCGCCGGATTTAATTTTATCTGTCCACCACCTTTAAATCCCAAACCCAAGATACCGTCTAAAGATTTTTTCTGCATCAATTTTTGGGCCAATTCCACTGCAGTTTCCTCCCCTTCGCCGACAATAACCAGATCTATGTAATTTTCCGCCAAACACTCTTTGGGTAAAAGCGAAGGATGTATGCCGCCCCATAAAATAAGTGCGCCCGATTTGTTTTTTACAAGCTTGGACATTTCAGCGCTATGTTTGGTCTGTCTGCCGGTCATAACAGAAAATCCCACCAACATAGGATCTTGTTTTATTATAAATTCGACGGTTCTCTCAATTTCCTTTTCAGTAATATTTATGAGTTCAACATCAAAACCCGCTCTGTGGAGAGCGCTTCCAACCGATAAAATACCCAATGGCAAAACTTTTTCCGAATGGTCTTCCGCGGTGTTTATTTGGATTAAAATTATTTTGTCTTTCATTTATTGAATATAAAAAATCTGTATAGAATAAAGTTTTGAACCATTACAAAAATCCCAGCAATGATTTGGGAAAATATATACCAAACATTAATAATATCCGTAAAAACATAAACCAAAATGGTATTCGAAATGACACCCAAAACAGCCGCAATAAAAAATTTGGAAAACTGGCGGTGTAGTCCATCGGTATTACCATCTTTGAAAACCACAAATTTTTGCAGATTAAAACTTACAATAAGAGCGATAAGAAAAGCAAAAATAGAAGAATACAGATACCATATGCTCCAAATATCGGTAAATATGTACAGTAAAATTATGTTGACGGCTGCGGAGATAATACCGCATATAAAATACCGTAAAAATCTGATTGATCTAAAAGCCGTTATTTTAAAATTTATAATCCTAGAAATAAAATTTCTTTCTTTAAAATTAGCAGCGGTTTTTATGATAGAATCGGCATATTCTTTAAAATAATTCTTTTCAGAAATTAAATGCTTGTCGGCAGATATTTTCGCCAATTGCCCCATTTTTTGCGCCAAGTCTTTGTCCTTATAAATTTCTAAAATATTTTTAGCAAAACAGGCAGAATCTTTTGCGTCACAAACAAAAGCCGATTCATTTTCTTTAAAAATATCTCCTGCTATTCCGGTTTCAGAAAGAATCAAAGGCTTTCCAAAATAAGCGGCTTCCATGATTGAGATTCCATAGCCCTCATATAAAGAAGCAGAAACAAAGATATCTGCCATTTTGTAATATGGCGCCAAATTATTTTGCCAACCGGCAAAAATTATTTTCTCCGAAATCCCCATATTTTTAGCCACGTTTTCAAGATTGTTTTTTTGCGAACCGTCTCCCACTATACAAAGTCCGATATCTTTATTTTTTACCGTTTTAACAGCACGAAAAACAGTCTCTATATTTTTTTCTTTTTCCAAACGGCACACCATAAGCAGTGTGAATGGAAAAGGTTTTTTTACACTTTCATAATTTCTTTCTTCTATTTCCATCTTGATTGGCAAAATATCAATACTTTTAGAAAATGGGCTGATTGATTTTCCGACTCTTTCTGATACGGCTCTAACCCTATCGGAATATCTCAAAATAAATTCTGCAATAAAAAAACGAATCCTATTCAATAAAGACAATTGACTGAAGTATTTGTTCATTAAATCAGTATGAACTTGGATATGGAGAGGTAAATTGAAAAATAGTTTGAGCAATACTCCTACCGCCCCGGTTTCAAAAGGATCACCCCCAGAAACAACACAACTTGAGTTTTTAATATTAGATTTTAGAGTTTTTCCGATACGAAACGCATCCCAAATATAGAAAAAACCACTTTTTGAATTAGTCGGGTAAGCAAATATTTTATTTGATATTTGGTATCGGAAATCTGAATGTTTATGGTTTCTTTTTGAAAAAACTATTACGTGCATTTCTTCAAAAAATTCCCCGTACTTAACAGCTCTACGCCTGACAGCAGAGTCTTTTGCAAATATTTTCCTATCTGTGCCTATAGATATAACTTTCATTCTGTTGAATCTAAAGTCCGAATAAACTCCGAGGCAATTTCGTTCCAGGTATGCGTGAAATTGAAGCTTCTCACCTTTTCTTTAGCCCTCCTGTATCCCTCCTCGGTTAGTAAATTTAAAATTGCCATTTCTATTTCTCTTTCGTTTAAGGGATCGATAAAAATCCCCGCTTCTTTAATTCGCTCAAATATGCCCACTTCTTTGGTACATATGAAAGGTCTATTTAATCTTATGGCGTCAAGTATCATATTGGGACTTATATCACCCAAAGAAACCAGTACAACGGCGTATGATTTGCTCATTTTTTCCATAAATTGCTGATAAGGCAGGCTGTCTGTAAAAAGGACAACTTTCGGATGCTTGGTTTTTATTTTACCAAAAACACGTTCCAATACATTAAAATTTTTCCAAACCAGATTGCGCGCCGAACCGATAAATATTTTATTGGATTCCCCTGGCTCGCCGAAGCTCTCTGCGGAGGCGGCTTTCGGCCCGTAATAATTTTCAACAATACAAGTATCTGCCACATTTAAACCATAGGCTTTTACAAAAATGTCTCTTTGCCATTCAGTGGAAAAAATAATTTTTGAAGTGTTGTTCAAAGTCCATTTTGTAATTTTAAATATGATTCTTTCCTTCATAGAAAAACTTGTCATTTTTGTCTGATAAAAGTCCCTAAACAATATCTTCTTTTTTGTTCTCTCTACATACTGCTCCCAAAGAAAATCCCCACCGGTTCTTATAATCCCCTTCTTGCCAAATATCTTGCAAGCCAACACTGCAGGCCATCCCACGCTAAAAGTGTCTAAGATAAAAACCGCGTTACTCTTTGCAATTTGTGGAATTATCTTAAGGAAAAAAAATAAATGTCTTATGCCAGTCGGTAATCTATCTTCCATACCATAAGTCTTAACGTTCACAACATGGCCCATTTTTTCAAATGCGTCCTTAAGGTTCTTGGCATACTGTGCCGGACCTCCTATTTTGGGCGGATATATACCTGTTGTAATAAGAATTCTCATTTTGATTTCATAATTACGCGCATACTTACGTCCGTCAGTACGTTCCCCATTTTTCCGGCAATTGAATCCCAGTCGTATTTTTCTTTTACCATTTTATAAGCATTTTCCACAATTTTGTTTTTATTTGGATCGGAAATAACTTTTTTGACCGTTTCAGCTATGCTCTCAGGATCTTTCGGTTGGCAAAAATAACCGGTTTCTCCATCACGCAGAAAATCAACAATACCTCCAACGGGTGTAGCGATAACCGGGATTTTAGCTGCCATAGCCTCAAGAAAAGATATTCCCTGTCCTTCGGAACGTGAAGGGCGAATAAAAATATCAGATATCTTCAAATATTGGGGCAAGACATCATGACCGGGGTGATCCTCTAAATGCACACGTGACCCAACTCCCAATGTACCGGCCAGATCAATCAAATACTTTTTGTCTTTACCAAAACCGAAGTTAAAAAAGTGAATATTTTCCGGCAATAGTGGCAAAGCCCTGATGACAAGGTCAAGACCATTTTTTATAACCAATCTGGAAGTGCTTATAAGTATAATTGTGTTTTCCTCTTTCCTGCCTAACCTGTCACTCAATTCTTTTAATTCTTCCAGCGAAAAAATTTCTGAGTAATGAGAAACGTCCACCCCGTTGGGTATAAGAGTGGATTTCTCTGAAAATCCTAACTCTTTGGCTCTCCGTCCCAAATAATTGCTAATTACCGTAACCGCGGAAGACCTTTTTAGAGCAAGTCTCCACGATAAATCTATCAGGCCAAACCATTTAGTTTTCAAATATTCTTCCGAATCTCCCTCCTGAAGAGTCAGGACAACAGGGATTTTTTTGTCACTCAGAATATTAGCGACATATGCCGCGCCACCGGCAAAAGTTACCATCATGCACCAATAGGCAGAATAATGATTTTTATTGTTTAGTTTTATGGTCTTTATGGCCCCCCAAAAAGGCAAAAGAAATTTGTCTAAAACAGGAATACCGAAACCCAGTCTGTAAACATTTACATTTTCTACTTTTTCAACTTTAGGCAAATTTCTTTTTAGCTTTGCTGTAATCAAGTCAAACTGTATATCTGGAATCCTATCAGTGATTTCTTTTATTGCCACCTCAGCTCCCCCAACAAATGGATAATACGCGGTCGAAAATATGAGTATTTTTCTTGATTTTTCCACTCCCCTATGGTATCAAAAATCCAGTGTTTAAGCCACTAATCTCCCTTTAATATCCTTCTAAGAACATTTTCGGGCACCTCTTTGATTGGCTCGGGTTTTTTTGTTTCCTCTTTCTTTTCTGCGTTCAAATTTTGATTTTTGATATTCGAATTTTGAACTTTATTTAACGCTTCCCTAAGCGCATTCATTTTTTCTGGTGTTGGTCCTTTATTTCTATCTTTGTGGCTATGTCTTAATTCTTGAAGCGACATAGTTTCTTTCTTGCCCGTCGTAGCTTTAGCGAAGTCGGGCTTTGATTCTATTTTTATCGCCGGCTTTTCTTTCATTGCTTCTTCAATGGCTTTTGTTAAAACGCCACTTTTTGGTGTTTCTTTTTTGGGTTCTATAATTTCTTTTCCCATCTCCTCTTTTTTTTCTATCCTTGTTGCTGACTGCTTGCTACTGGCTACTATCTTTTGCTCCGGCTGGTGCCATTCCGTTATTGTCTTTTCCACTTCCGCCTTGAGGTGAGTATAAGTTTTTCTGGACATTTCTAATGCTTTATCCCTGAAAGAAATTTCCGGTTTTGGAATACCCGGCAAAGTGGTGGCTGAAAACGGCTGCGAAGCGACTTGGTCAATCATGAGCTTCAGATATATCTGATACAAACCCAAATTAACGATATCCTCCATAGTAAACACCGGCGCAAATTCTTTTTCCAAAACTTCGGCATCAAATGAACCTACCCGGAAAGCAATCATTGTTCCCACGTTGCCAAATACCGCCGCTCTTACCTCTTCGGCCATTTGTTCTATGTATTGGTGTGTAATGTTCAAACCCAGTTTATATTTTCTGGCTTCGGATAAAATATCGGCAAAGCTTTTGTTGGCAAAAGACTGGAACTCGTCCACGTATAAATAAAAGTTGGGCAGTTTTTTAAGCTCTTGCGGACTGACATCAGCTCGGGACATTGCCGCTAAATATATTTTGGTCACAATCATTGAACCCAAGAGGTTGGCATTGTTTTCTCCCACCAGCCCTTTTGACAGGTTAACTATGAAAATCTTTTTTTCATCCATTATTTTCCTTATATCAAAAGAAGAATTGGGCTGGCCGATGATATTTCTTATGAGTGGATTGGAGGTAAACTGACCGACTTTGTTTTGGATGGCCGGTGTGGCTTCTTGAGCATACCGATCGGTATACTTGGCAAATTCGTCAACCCAAAAAGATTTGACTGTTGGATCGGTTATGTTATCAACCACTTTTTGGCGATAAGTTTTGTCGGAAAGCATTCTGTTTATGCCAAGCATAGTTGCTCCGGGATATTCCAAAAGCGCTGCCAGAGTATTCTGCAAAATGTAGGCCATTCTGGCGCTCCAAGCATCCACCCAGATTTTTTCAAATGCGCTCATAAGCCCCGAAACCACCAAATGTCTTTTATCCGGCCCCACATCTTCCATTACATTAAAAGAAATAGGAAACTCGGTATCAAAAGGAGCGAAATAAATCACGTCTTTGATACGGTGCTCGGGAACATAATCAAGCAAAAGATCAGCCGTCTTGCCGTGAGGGTCCAGAAAGGCCATTCCTTCGCCATTTTGGATATCTTGTATGGCCATATTCTCAAGCATGGTTGATTTCCCCATGCCAGTTTTCCCTATGGAGTAAATGTGCCTCAGTCTATCTTCAGCTTTAATTCCAAACTTCACCCGCTTATTGCGCGCATCGGTTTCTGCGAAATATGTTATTTTTTCTCCTTCGTCCATCAAATAAATTATATCATAGGAACGACCTCATCCCCAACCCCCGCCCGAATCGCTCAGGCGGGCGGGCTTCCCCTTGCGAAGGGGAAGGGAGAAAGAAAAAACACAAGGGGGACTACCGCTATATCAACTATGGTTCCCCTCTCCTAAGGCTACTCGCCCGGCGTAGCCTTGGCGAAGCGGGGGGAGAGGGGTAAGGGGTGAGGTCAAGGAAGCAACGCTTCCTTTGTGTAGGTATTCGCCGGATCCCAGAGCATCCAGGAAGTGAGGCCAGCGTCGTAAGTCGCTTGGATTTGGGCGCGGACCATGGCCGGAGTGTAGTGGACGGGATAGTCGTTGTCTTGAAGCCACGGGCGAAGTTGCAGTGGATTTATTCTTTTCATCAAACCCAAATTTGGAGTTGTGGAGGCTGTACTTGTTGAGATTTCCGAGTATAAAAATTTATTTCTGGCTACAGCCGCATCCAGACTGAATTTCACAATTTCGTATGGCACTTTATTGGGGTCAGGCCAGCCGTTAAAAGTGGGAGGATAATGCGATGGATAAACCATAGGAGCAACGTAATCAAAATTTTCCAAAGCATATTCCAAAACTTGGCCTATATTCAAATCATCGATATTGGCGGTAGTCATACCGAAAAGGTCGGCCGAAGTGACAATGCCCGTTCCCGCAATTTTGGAGTCCAAATAACTAAAAAATTGACGTAGCATTTCCTTTTTAGCAGTAGTGCCTGTATAGGGAAAAAGTATATCCTTCATATCGCCGTCGGACGGAAAACGAATGTAATCAAAATTTATTTCGTCAAATCCGATTGCATACGATGAAGTGGCTATGGAAATTACATAGTCCCAAAATGGTTTGGCTCCGACATCTATAAAAGAAATGCCCTTTCTGTCTTTCCAAATTCCCCCATCGCTTTTCTTTTTGACTGCCAATTCCGAATGAGCTTTGACATAGAGCGGGTCTTGGAAAACCGTTACTCGGCCTATAACATAAATGTTTTTGTCATGTAGACTATCCACAAAATCCTGCATATCAGAAACCTTACAACCGGAACCACTCAGAACATCTATCTCGGGATTGCCAGTCTTGAAAGAAATAGTACCGGTGTAGTCTTTTATGTCTATAACCACAGAATTAAGTTCTGTCTCGTCAATAAGTTTTGCTAGTTTTTCCCGAAACGACGGCATACTGGCAACACATTGAGTCATGTAGATACCCTTAAGCGGTTCCGGGGTTTTTAAATGCTTTACTTCTTTTATTTGTACTGCCGTTGACGCCAAATTATTAGTGTCCTTTTGATAAGAAACTTCCGAAGAAAAAACAAAAGAAGAAATGAGAAACAGCATGGCTGTTCCTCCAATAAAAATGCCTATAATCCTGCTCACATTTCTCATATTTCTTTTTCCTTTTCTATTTGGTTATTTTCCGGAGAAAATTTTAATTCTTGTTTTGGTGAATCCTGTTTCTTTTTGGGCTTAACTTGCAATTTTTTAAGAATGACGGGCCCCAAAGAAACCAGAATCAAAAATAATCCGGAAAGGAAAACAAGTATTCTTGCCCAATCAATCGGAATGCCGAGCAGTGGAATAATTATGAGCCAAATGCCAAATGAAATATAAAAATTATTTTTGTGCATAAGGGTATTATATCCTATTTTTTTTCCAATTGTTTATGGTTATGAGAAGAGTGGAACCAATAAAGATGGAAGAATAAGTGCCGATAAAAATACCTATAAGAAGGGCAAGGGTGAAATTTTTTATAGTTTCCGGTCCAAAAATATAAAGAACCAAAATGGCCAAAAGCACGGTCAAGGAAGTGTTTATGGAACGGATGAAAGTTTCGTTGATACTTTCTCCTATGATGGTTTCAAAATCTTTTTTACCGCCATAATTTTCATTTTTGTGCAGATTTTCTCTGATCCTGTCAAAAACCACAATGGTATCGTGAACAGAAAATCCTAGAATCACAAGAAGGGCGGTCACGAAAAGAGTATCAACCTCAAATCCGTAAAAATGCCCAAGAATGGCAAATATACCCGTGGGCACCAAAACATCATGGAGGAGAGCCAGCACGGTTACCAGCCCATAAATCCAGGACGATATGGGTCTGGAAACTTTCCTAAAAGCAAAAGCAATGAAAAGCACTATGGCCAAAAGAACTAAAATTATTGATATCAGAGATTTCTGAATGGCTTCTTTACCTAATATTGGTCCTACTGTGCTGAAAGTTTTTTCTACAGGAGAATATTTTCCGCCAAAAGAAAGGTTTTTCACTATGGAGTCCTTCTCGGCCTGTGATATCTCTTTGAGTCTTATGAAAAAACCTTCGCCCGAAGACCTGACAGAAGCGTCTTTGAAATTTAAATTATTCAAAACTCCCTTCACTTCTTCGGGCGTCGGTTTGGTTTCGCTATAAGAGACATCAAGAAGACTACCACCGGCAAAATCAATACTCGGTTTCAAACCCCAAAAAATAATCGCAAATATAGAACTTAAAACCAAAATACTTGATATCGTGTAAAATATTTTTCTGTGTTTGACTATAAACATAATTATTTTTTTACTTGCCCCGAGGAATTCGAAGGATCTTCTTTGCTAATAGCAAATAATATGGTTCTAGATGCTGTCACTGCACTAAACATTGAAACCAAGACACCAATCAAAAATACCAGAGCAAAACCCCTGATGACCGGCGTAGAAGCAAAATAATACAAAATAACAGCCGTAATGATGCTGGAAAGATTGGAGTCGCGAATAGAACTCCACGCCCGATGGAAACCTTCTTTTAAGGCATCACGCTTGTTTTTGCCTCTTCTCAATTCTTCCTTGGTCCTCTCAAATATCAAAATGTTGGCGTCCACTGCCATGCCGATAGAAAGAATGAAACCGGCGATACCAGCCGCCGTTAAAGTAACTGGTATTAATTTAAACAAAAGAAGGTTTATGGTGGTATATATAACCAAAGCCAACACAGCCACAAAACCCTGAAAACGATACCAGACGACCAAAAACAGGGCCACTACAATAAAGGCATAAAGCCCAGCTTTGACAGATGCAGTGACTGCTTGATCCCCCAAAGTGGCACCAATGGTCTCGGTGCTTATAAGAGTTATAGGCATCGGCAGAGCTCCATAATTTAAGTCGCGAACTACCTGTTTGGCCTGATCAGGAGTGAAATCTCCGGTGATAACGGCCTCACCTCCCGTTATTTCTTCTCTTATATAAGGCGCTTCTATCAGATTACCGTCCAAAAATATACCGAGAACGCTACCGACATTTTCTCTGGTAATTTTAGCAAATAAATCTGCCCCTTCCTGATTAAATCTCAGACCAATGATCGGCTTGCTGGCAAAATTCTGGTCAAATTGGATGCTAGCCTTTTGAAGCATTCGTCCGGTAAGACCTGTGTCCACAAATGAACCGGGTGCGTTTAAGATATCTTGATTCGTTGCGCCAGCTGTTATTTTGCCTTGTGCATCCTTTGACAGAAGTTTAAATTCCAAAACAGGAGTCTCGCCTATACTTTTTATAGCTTCCTTTACATCAGTCACTCCCGGCAATTCCACAATCAATCTCTGCTCCCTGTTGGTTGTCCCAAAAACTCCACCCTGTTCTATTTGAATAATTGGTTCGGAAACTCCAAAAACATTTATACGTCTTTCAATAACATCACGCAAAGATTGCATTGCCCCCGAAATATCTCCGCTCTGAATCTGAGAAGTATCGGCTTTGTAAACCAAGTGGGTACCACCGGAAAGATCAAGCCCCAATTTGAATTTACGGCCGGAATCCAATTTCTCGCTATTCCAAACAAAAAAACCGGCCGCTATGCCCATCGCAATTATTATAATCGCCCAAAATCTGTATTTCGCCATACAGAGAGATAATAGCTAAATTATAGGTTTTCTGCAAATCTGACTTGCCTCTGCTTTTTTCTAACCTCTCCCCGACCCTCCCCTTACCTTAAGGGGAGGGTGACTCTTATTTATTACTCATCTGTTCAATTTTGTTCAACAATTTATCTAAGACATTTTCTGTGTTGTTCAAAACATCACTATTCCAAAATCTTATTACTTCAATATTTAAATTTTCTAAAAATTTTTCTCTGTCTTTATCGTAAAGTTTATTTTCTTTTTCTTTATGAACACTTCCATCTAATTCAATTCCCAAACGAATCTTGGGGCAATAAAAATCCAAAACATAAGGACCAATGCCATATTGTCTTAAAAATCTCAGTCTTTTGATTTTATTTTTTGAGACATATTTCCACAAAATTTTCTCGGCAGGAGTTTGATTATTTCTTAATTCTCTTCTCCTTTCCTTAAGAGCTTTGTTGTTGTAGAGAAATTTGGAGTCCATGAGAATATTATACACATCCATCAATTCTCTCCTAACCTCCCTAACCCTCCTTACTTTAAGGAGGGAACCACGCAACTAGTATATATAAAAAATTTTAACTAAAATCCAGAGAGCAGCCACCTCCCCCTTAATGTAAGGGGGAGGCCGGGAGGAGGTTAGAATTAAAAATTTTTCTCTGAATCTTCCCGGTATCGAAAGAATATGGCAGGATATTTTGTTGGATTATTTAGAGCTCCCTTTTCTGAAATGCTACCACCAAATTTTTCTCCATAGGGGCTAACACCCTCTAGCTCTAGAATAATCGATCCTGGTCCTTCACTCCCCTTTCTAGAAACACTACCATTCCAGTATAATTTATCAAGTTCAATTTTGCCTTTTTCAACAGCTTCGAGGAGTTGTCCCCTAGTTGAGAAAGGAAATCCTGCGTGCCACCCTTCCTTGCTCATCTTTTCGTATAATTTTTTAAACTCGCCATAAGTCATTTCTTCAAATTCAGGACCCCATTCCCACTTAGGTTTTTCAGAACCGTCGGGATTATGTATTTTCTCTAACTTTTCTTTTTGTTCCTCCGTAATTTCCAAAACTGGTTCTCCTTTGGAATCAGGAACATATTTTGCCCCGCTATCAATCAGCTCTGCATCTGACAAAGTTCGTTCGGTTTGCAATTCTGCTTTTTCTTCTGGTGAAAATTCTCCCATGTTTTTTTAATTATTTACTAAAACTTACAACATAATTATAGACATAAAGTCCAGAATCTAGCCAGTATAGAGATAGCAGACACCCCCCTTAAGGTAAGGGGGGTCGAGACGAAGTCCGGGGAGGTTAGAAAAAAGTAAGTGAGTTAGACTCCACTCCTTGACATCAAAGCTTTAATAGTTTTCAAAGCAATTTTGAGGTCAAGCATAAAGGAGCGGTTTTTGATGTAATAGAGATCGTAAGAGAGTTTGCGACGAGTTTTTTCTGCGTCGGCAACAACTTTTGGCGGATCAGTGTGATAGAGCTGAGCCCAGCCCGAAAGTCCCGGTTTGATGAGATGACGAACATTGTAATAAGGAATTTCTTCTTCATAATGTTTTACCAAAGAAGGAATTTCCGGACGAGGACCAATTAGAGAAATCTCGCCCTTAAGCACTCCCCATAGTTGAGGAAACTCGTCAACCCTCAAAGCTCTGAGCCACTTACCTACTCTGGTTATATTATTATTTTCACCCATCGTCCTAAATTTTCTTACTTTTATTATTTTATTATTTTTGCCGATTCTTTCTTGTTCAAAAAATATTCTACCACCGTCATCAAGTTTTATGGCTAGTGCTATGAAAGGATAAACGACTAAAGAAACAGTTCCGGCCAAAAAAGACAAAACCAAATCCATGATGCGCTTCAAAAGATCGTAAGTGACTCGCGATTCGGTAGAAATATTTTCCAAAAACCAATTATATCTGACGAGAGAAAGAGGCACTCTGTTAAACAAGTCTTCATAAATTTTATACATATCTATAAACTTCACCCGTGAAAAAATGAGATTGTAGAGCTGTGGCAATATCGGCTCAACTTTTTCGTTTTTTAAGTCAACCGCAATGATTTGCACTTCTTCCGAATAGACACGGGAAAGTACCTCATCTTGAAAATCCATACCAGATATGCGATTAAGGTCTACCGAAGAAATAAACTGCAGGCCATATCTCGGGTTGTTGTTTACCTCTTCCAAAAGTTCCTTCATTTCTTCCCCACTGCCGACGATGACACCTTTTTGTTTTACCAAGGGATGCAAAAATCTATCGCCATATATTCTCCACAAAAGAATTAGAACGAAAGATATAATTAGATAAATAAAAAGATTGGTCTTAGGAGTAATCCCGAAATAAGGAATAAAATAGAAAAACAGAACAGCGATAAAACTGTTGGCAATCTGGGCATTGAATACAGTGGAGGGCAAACGGCTTTTTAATATAAGAGTATGTTTCTCATAAAGTCCGGATATAAAGAAGACCAAAATCCAAACGGCCATAATTATTGAAAACGGCCAAAAATGCAACCCCCATGAATATCCCGAGGGAATGCCCCATTCTCTCAAAGACAAGGCAAACCAAAGGGAAAGATATAAAAGCACAACATCGCCCAAAAACAACGCTATGGTCTCTTTTTTGCCGGATATGGTCATAATCTAAATTATAAACAAATAATTATTAGAGTGCTAATGTATTATATAATGGCTTGTATTTTTAGTCAAATTGAGGTAGACTTTCTGTATGCTGGGAAAGAAAAAAATTTTGTATGTCATAACCAAAGGCAACTTCGGCGGAGCCCAAAGGTATGTATATGATTTGGCCACTCACCTGTCAAAGTCCGACTTTGACATAGTTGTTGCTTGTGGCCCCTCCTCCGCTAAAGCTATAGCGGGCAAGGAAGGCTTGGCAGAGATGTTAAAAGATAAAGGCGTGAGAGTTATTGAACTTAAATCTTCCCAGAGAGATATAAATATATCAAAAGACATCAAAACATTTTTTGAAATTAAAAAAATTATAAAAGAAGAAAGGCCAGACGTGATTCATCTGAACAGCTCAAAAATAGGGGGGCTCGGCGCTTTGGTTGGAAGGATGGCGAGAGTTCCAAAAATAATATTCACAGGCCACGGCTGGGCTTTTAATGAAAACCGGGGTCTTTTGCCCAGAACGATTATATTATTTTTACATTGGCTCACTATACTCCTCTGTCACACCACTATCGCCGTATCGGATAAAGCCAAAAAAGACATCAACTATTTGCCTTTTATAAAAAATAAAATAAAAGTTGTTTACAATGGGATAGAAAAATTTGAAACATTGCCGAGGGAAGAGGCCAGAAAGATTTTAACGGGCAAAAACCCTTCGACGGGCTCAGGGCAAGTAATTATTTTTTCAATATCTGAACTTCACAAAAACAAAGGAATAGACGTGGCATTATCGGCTTTGGCTCTGTTGCCGAAAGAAAAGAAAGAAAAAATAATTTACAGCATCGCCGGTGTAGATGGAGGAGAAAAAGAAAATTTAGAAAAATTGGTTTCAGAGCTAGATATCGCGGATATGGTCAGATTTTTGGGATTTGTGCCTGATGCTAAAAAACTTCTCTCGGGTAGCGATATATTTTTACTCCCTTCCCGCACCGAGGCTTTCCCTTATGCGCCTCTTGAAGCGGGCCTCGTCGGACTGCCCATTATAGCGACGAGTGTTGGTGGTGTACCCGAAGTCATAAGAGATATGCAAAACGGCATTTTGGTCCATCCTCGCAATCCCAAAGAAATCGCTGAAGCGATAATGTATCTCCTAGACCACCCCGAAAAGCAAAAAGAGTTTGGCGAGGAAATAAAAAAAATAGTAAGTAATTTCTTCTCCCTAGATAAAATGTTGAGCGAAACAATAAATCTCTATAACTAGTCCTCTCCCCATTCCCCTCTCCTTGTCAAGGAGAGGGGCTAGGGGTGAGGTCAGATTACTCCTATAATCTCATTCTTCGTCCCCTCTTTATCAATCGCCCTTGCATAAGAACGCTGGCCCATTAGGATACCAAGTCCGAGAAATTCCGCGAGCATATGAGAGCCTCCATAACTCATAAAAGGCATCGTGATGCCCGTGACAGGGAGAAGCCCCACATTCATGCCGACGTGGATGATAAAATGGAAAAGAAACAACGAAGCCAGACCCATACCATACAAAGTTTCAAAATTGGTTGCTCCTTTTTGAGCTATACTAATAATTCTCCAAAACACCACTCCATATAAACCGAAAATAACAACCACCCCCACAAATCCCCATTCTTCGCTAAAAGCGGCAAAAATGAAATCGGTCTCATATTCGGGCAAAAATTTCAATTTTGATTGACTGCCGAGTCCTACTCCCTTGCCCCAAATTTCTCCGGAACCGACTGCAATGGTAGACTGATAGGCATTGTAACCACTGCCGGTAAGATCGGTCAGAGGATTAATAAAAGAAATAATTCTGGTTTTTTGATAATCCTTAAAGGCGAAAAACCACAACCCGCCAAAAGCCAGAAGACCCGAAAGAAACACGATTAACAAATGCTTCTTGGATATGCCGGAAATCAAAACCATAGAGAACCATATGAGAAATATTATGATAGCTGAACCGAAATCCGGCTGTAAAAAAACTAAAAGAAAAATTATAAAAGTATAAAAACCGGAAGTCAGTATATGTCTTACGTTAGCTATTTCAATATGTCTCCTGGAAAAATATTTGGCCAAAAGTAAAATCAAAACAATTTTAACGAAATCAACCGGCTGGAAGGCAAAAGATCCAAAATTAAACCAACTCTGAGCCCCCTTAAACACCGAACCAATAATAAACAAAAACGAAAGAACAAAACACGAGCCTACGAACAAAACAACAATAGAACCGCTCCGGCGCAAAAATCTCCAATCTACCAGGCTGGCTCCGAACAAAACGAGGATTGAAACGGTTAGCCAAATTATTTGCCTAACAAACAAAAAACTTTCTCCGGCACCTGCCTGCCCTGTCTGCACAGGCAAGGCGGGCAGGAAAGAATTCATGGTCAAGACGCCCGCCACCGATATAAAAAACACGGCTCCGAAGAGCAACCAATCAAAAGAATACTTAATTTTTTTAAGAAATTCTGAAATCATTTTATACCATCCTATCACAAAGAATCGCCGAATATCTTGTAGGTTATCTCTACCCTGGCCGGCAATTCTTTGCAAATATCAAAAGAAATATTTTTGTAAATAGTTTCCAAATCTGAAGCTTTTGGAGCGAAAAAATAATTATTCGCTTTGGAAGCGATTGTTTTTAGAAAAGACTCGTTTATGTTACCGCCTAAACCGATAGTATAAATGGAGAGACCATCTTTTTTAATATTTGACGATTCTTTTAAGGTCAAATCTTCCGCATATTTTATATCTTCTGTTTCAGTGCCTCCATTCGGGCTTCTGGGATTGTTGGCTACTCCGTCAGTCAAAAGTACTATTATTTTTGAGGATTTATCTTGAGCTCTTGCAGAAACCAACTCTTGCCAAGCCGAGTTTAGGGCTCCATAAATATTCGTATATTGCGTGTTACCAGACTCGATACTGACCGCCCCGATTGCCTGCTTGGCCAGACTCAAATCGGAAGTAAGATTTAGATCCATGGGTTCTTTGGGCATAGTGGCAAAAGAGACTACGCCAACTTTATCTTTGGGACTCAATTGGTCTACAAAAGTCGTAGCAGCAGACTTGGCGTCGGTTAAAGGCTGTGGCGGATTTAAGCCGAGAGAGGCCATAGAGCCGGACCTATCCAAAAGCAATATAACGTCAGAGGGTTTTTCGCATACTTTGGATCCCAAATCAAACGGCTTTGGCCAAGTGAAAAAAATGTTGGTGTTTTCATTTTTCTTCAAATTTTCCACAAAGGTCCTTGACGTGGCAATAGCATTATCAAGTCCGTCAAAGATGACCACTACCAGTTCAATATTTTTAATTTCTTCGGTACTTTCATTTTTTACGTTAGCTTCTATCCTGGGCGCGCTTTCCAATCTCAAAATTGAACCGTGAGTGATTGTTATGTCTTCGCCTACTTTTTCATTTTTGTTCCACAGAATGTTATCACCGAGTTCAAAAACGGCCCTTTTGGGTCTTACCCCTTCTTTGATAGCAATGGAACCTTCAAATATGCCGACTGTTTTATTTTTGGGTAAAATAGTAGCGCCTTTTCTTTCCGCCAAAATTTTATTGCTCTCATCATAAATGGTGAAAGTGTAAGGGACATAAGTGACATCAATATTGGTGTTTGGATTTTCAACATAAACCAAAATGCTCCAAATTCCCGGCAAAACTTCAAACAGCCGGGGATCCCATTTCACAATAGGTTGTAAAACATCCGCCCGACAAATAAGAACGCAAGAGCCTCCGCAGTCCACTCCGGTTTCATCTCCATTTTTTGCATTATCAAAACAAGTTGGCGTCGTATACCAAAACTGCCAGAAAATTATATAAGAAATAGCCGATAGGGCGAAAACTATCGCTCCCAAATAAATCGCTCTTCTCCTCGTCGCCCAACTATTGCTCACAACAACAGGATCCATCCCTCAATTATATCTCAATCAACGGGGAGTGAGAAGTAAATGAAAAGGCGTCTCAAGCTCCTAGGATTGAGACGCCTCATTGGTACAACTGGAGAAGACCTGCTGCACCTGAACCCTGGCCTACTTTAGTAGCCACTTCTTCTTGGTACCAATAAAATATTGATAACCAGAGTATTTATTAATACTACGCCAATTTTTAATTTTTGTCAATCACAACGTATAGGTTCAATAGCTTGGCACCACTTGGTGGGATATCATCAAGTGTATGTATACAAACAGCAAAAAACGGCCCTAACAAGCCGTATTTTGGAAATTTGAAATCAAATATTTGGTTCTGGCGACTAGCTACTCTCCCCTTACGAGTACCATCGCCTCAACAGAGCTTAACTGCCGTGTTCGGAATGAGAACGGGTGTGACCTCTGCGACAAATCACCAGAACTAAATATTCGACGAAACAATTCTATTTCAAAATTTCACGGGGTCTTTTATTTAGTCTCAAAAGGCAGGATGAAAAAGTGTGTGCTTGCCCCACATAGCTTATGAAATAAGCGACGTGGGTGGTTTTCAAATTTCCTAATAGAATCGGAAAATTAGTACGCCTCGGCTCAATGCTTTACAACACTTACACCTAGCGCCTATCAACGTGATCATCTCTCACGATCCTTAAAGATTCCTAATCTTGGGGATGGCTTCCCTCTTATATGCTTTCAGAGGTTATCCAACCCCGACTTAGCTACCCTGCGATGCTTTTGGCAAAACAGCAGGTACACCAGAGGTCAGTTCAACTCGGTCCTCTCGTCACTTATTCCCCCATCACTGGGAGCGCAGACTATATCTTAATCCTTTCGCAAATTACGAGTTAGGATCTTGGCATATTACCCGTAAAAGCCGTCCCGCTTAGCGGGATTCGCCTGTTTACAAGTCTCGTCCTTTCGGACTCAGTCGTTACGGGGTCAATCAGTACTAATTTTTGAATTCATTATATTTTGGTATAATTACCACAGACTCAGTTCCCATTAAGGAGAATATGTATGGAATATATGGAAGAACTCGGATTACTTGTAGACAAAATCACAGGGGATTGCGAAAGCATTCGCAAGGCAATCATTGTGATTTATGTAGGGCTTGCTGTTTGTATTCTCGCCATAACCTTTGGTTTCGGCGTGCAAATCGGCAAGACCCTGTGTCACTAGAACTAATCTGTCGCTGCTGTCCTATTGGGGACAGCAGCGATATTTTATCTCAAATCCAAAAATTAGTACTGACGACTTCCCACGGTATTAACTTCAATTTGTTTTTTCCAAAATCATGGACCGCACGATTTTAGCAAATCAAAGCCTTCACCGTTATTAGCCAAATTGTCATCCCGCATTACGGCGGGAAGTAGCAATTTCTTACTAGAGTCAAATCCCCTCAAGAATCAACGCCTGCAGTAGATAGGAGACCAACCTGTCTCACGACGGTCTGAACCCAGCTCGCGTATCTTTTTAAATGGCGAACAGCCATACCTTTGGGAGCTTCTTCACCCCCTGGATAAGATGAGCCGACATCGCATACTCAATAATTTTTCTGATTCATTTTCTCAGATATATATTGTTTGGACTATATCTTCATCTCCAAAATTTTTGGAGTGGTGGCGTATTAGCGAAAGCTTAAACTCTCACTCCTCCGCTTTTAAGCGGAAAGTCTCTACAGGGTTTTGTAAACTTCATTGAGAACCCGAACCTTTGGATTCTCGGTTCGGCTCATCTGACAATAAGCCAGACGATGAAAATGATGATCGGCGTGACCACAAGATAGCGAATTAACACCATCTTGAGAGACCATACCTCAGAAAGAACATCTTTGAATATTTCCCACATTGGGTTATCTCCTCAACGAAATTTACAAAACTTCCCACGGTATTGTCCATATTTTAACATATGGAGTCCACCGTTATAAGCCACGATTTTACCTTATTCACCGAGCTCCTACACTCGAATAATAAGGCCCAGGCTTATGCAATCGCTTGCATAGCACCCCGATAAAGTTGAGGTGCCGAACACCGCCGTCGCTCTGGACGCTTAGGCGGTACCAGCCTGTTATCCCCGGAGTAGCTTTTGTCCGATAATTTTTAGCCGCGTCTAACGCGTACTAAAAGTTCACTTAGCTCCACTTTCGTGTCTGCTCGATATGTACATCTTGCAGTTAAGCCAGCTTGTGCCTATACACTATCGCCATGGTTTCCATTCACGGCTAGCTGACCTTAATAGGCTCCTCCGTTACTCTTTAGGAGGATAGCGCCCCACTAAAACTGCCCGCCAGGCACTGTTTCTTTCCGTTTTTGCCGGAGAGGTTAGAAAATATGTCATCACAGGGTGGTATTTCACTGACGGATCAACATCTCCCGAGAGAGACATCTCAAATCCTCCCACCTATGCTACGCAGTAAAAACATATCCTCAATGCCAAGTTGCAGTAAAGCTTCCGGGGTCTTTTCGTCTAACTGCAGGTAACCGGCATCTTCACCGGTA
>JAZDOB010000004.1:0-6640 GCA_043799105.1 Candidatus Zambryskiibacteriota bacterium | reverse complement strand
ATACTTTGCGACGAATCTTGTCCACTGCAATCGGCAAGCTTCACTTCCGGGACTTCCGTTACTCTGACCGCCACACCATCGCCAGTTTCAACTTTTGCCGGCTGGTCGGGAGCGTGTTCGGGCACCGGCACTTGCACGGTTTCAATGACTCAGGCCAGGAACGTGACCGCCACTTTTAATTCAAATCCCGTGCCTCCTCCAACCCCAACTATCTTCACAGCCACTGCCAGCGCCGTCTGCGGTTCCGGTCGCATTGATCTTTCGTGGAGCGCTTCCGCAGGCGCCACGAATTACAAAGTATATCGCGACGGAGGAGCCACCCCTATATATAACGCGAGCGGTCTTTCTTATCCTGATTTAGGTTTGGCTGATGGATCATTCCACACTTATACCATCACAGCTTCAAACGCAAACGGGACATCCGCATCCGCTTCCGCTTCGGCGACAGCGCCTTCGGCCTGTTCTGGACTTTCAAATTTGACCCCTAACAATCCGTCCTCATTTAGCGCCACGGTTGGCACTTCTCGCACATTTACTTTTTCAATAACAAACAACGGGAGTATTCCGACTCCGGTCGGTTTCAGCAATCGTTTCCAGCTAGCGACCGGAGCAAACGGTGCCGGTTCTATATCTACTCTCTCAACCAACGGGTTGACATCCCTTTCTGATGGCGCCAGCGCCGATGTTACTTCCGGTTCTAAAAATTTTTCCGCCGGAGAATGTTCTTCTGACATATGCTCAGTCCGCGTCCAGACTGATAGCACCAGTGTAATCAGCGAATCAAACGAGGGCGATAATTACAGCAGTTGGATAAATATCAACGTCTCTGCCGTCCCATCAAATAACCCGCCGACTGTCATAAACACAACCGTCAGTTCAATAACTACCACGAGCGCTTCTTTGGGGGTTAACATTACTTCGGATGGTGGCGCGGCCATCACCTCCCGCGGTACTTGTCTTTCAACCACCAATGCTAATCCCGTCACTTCCAACTGTATCAACGAAGGTAGCACTTCCCTTGGCGTGTTTAATCATAACCGCACCGGTCTTTCTTCAAATATTACCTACTTCTACAGTGGTTATGCCGATAATAGCGAGGGCAGAGGATACGCGCCAAGCACTTCATTCGTCACCGCCGCCTCAGCCGGCAGTCCCACCACTCCGCCATGCGACACAGTAAGCTGGTACTCGGCCGGCGCCGATATTTGGGGTTATCGCAAAGTCATACTAATTGACTCCAATGATCTAGCAAAAGTCCCGAGCAATTTGACTGGCTTTCCCGTTCTCATAAGTCTCACGGATCCGGATCTGAAATCTGTATCCAACGGGGGCAATGTCACTTCAGCCAATGGCTACGATATTCTTTTCACCTCTTTAAACGGCACAACCAAATTGGCTCACGAGATAGAGAGATATAACCCCGCGACAGGCCAACTCATCGCTTGGGTAAAAGCAGACCTCTCAACCGCCGCTGATACTAAAATATATATGTATTATGGAAGCAATGCCGGAAATCAGCAAAATATAATCGGAGTTTGGGATGCGAACTTTAAAGGTGTATGGCATATGCCAGACGGTACGACTTTGAGCGCCCTTGATTCAACTAGCAACAATATAGATGGTGTCAATAGTGGTGTCACCGCAATAGCGGGAGAGGCGGACGGAGGAGCCAATTTTAACAGCAGTAGTGATCGTATAAGCTTCGGGGCGGGGGTGCCGGCTGCTTTGGCGCTTTCAAACGGGACCATTTACTTATGGGCAAAAGCTAATGCACTGGGGACCTCACAATATATGGTGTCAAAGGATAATGTGGGCTCAAACACTGGCGATGGGGCTTTCTATTTGGCAGCTCCTTCAAATAAATATACATTCTATCTGCAAAGCGGAGCAAGTACTTATCAAGTGTGGGCTGATAATGCCACTAGTGCAGGAAGTTGGAACCAACTTGCCTTCACTTTTGGTTCTGGAGGTATGAGACTTTATGTGAATGGAATCTTGCAAGCAGATCAAAATAGTCATACCGGAGGATGGAACAATGTTTCGGCATTTCTGTTCTTTGGTGCCCAACGCGTATCCGTCAGTCCATTTGGAGGGGTATTGGATGAATTACAGATATCAAATGCCGCTCGCTCCGCTGGCTGGATAAAAGCCGAATATGTCAACCAATCCAACCCATCCAACTTCTACGGCATAAGCACGCAGTGCAGTCTCCCTGATCTAACCGCTTCCGCTCCGACTCAAAATACTGCTACAGTAGGCACACCCCAGGCGTTCACTTCAACAATAACCAATAGCGGTGGCAGCTCCACCGGTTCTGCCTTTACAAATCTTTTTCAGTTTGACGATAACCCCGATCATACGACAGTATTTGCCAATCAGACCGTCTCTGCGGGACCTATTGCCGCCGGCGCGCCAGCTGGCATAACTTCTTCATATAATTTCCCGACATCAGGCACTTGGTATGTACGCGTTTGCGCCGACAAGAGCTCCGCCGGAGACCCCGGAACAATCCCGGAATCAGATGAAAACAATAACTGCAGCGACCCGTGGAAGACCGTGTCAGTAAGTTCGGGAGTTTCAGCCACGGCAGACATAAAAGCCAACGGTTCTAATGGGCCGATAACCATAGCGGCAGGCGATCCTGTAGATATAACATGGACATCATCCAACGCAACCGCATGCAGGGTAGACCCGCCAAACTGGACAGAACTTAATGCCCCGGCTGGGACTTATACTTTAAATCTTTCTTCTTCTGTAACTTATAGAATTTACTGCGATCCTCCCGCCGCCGGTAGCCAAGACGATGAGGTGGTTGTTAACGTCACCGCCACCACAAGAAACCTGGTTGTTGTGAAAGCGGGACAGGGGACAGTCACAAGCAGTCCCGGCGGAATTGATTGCGGCCCCGGTTGCCAGGCATCATATACACCGGGCACCATAATTATTCTCACTGAAGTGCCAAATACAGCCAGAATATTTACCGGCTGGAGCGGTGTTGTTTGCAGTGAGGGCAACCAGAGAAGCGAAACGTGCACGTTCCCAATGCCCAACAACGACCTGACTATCATCGCCAGCTTCGCCGTAGATCCGAACTATCAAGAATTCTAAAAACTCCACAAAACGCCATCCAAAAATTGAAAGAAGAGGGGATGTAGTGGTATAGTAAATGGATGGATGCGGTAAATACAGAAGAATCAAAGGGCAAAAATAGCCTAGAGAATTTTAAAGATTTGTTCAGAAACACGGGCAGGATTTCTAAAATTCTCCTCAAAGATATGCCGTGGCTTTTTTCGGCTATGCTTTTGCTGACGATTGTCATAGGCGTCGTGCCTGTTTTTTCTGCAAAAGCGCTAGGAACCCTCATAGACAAAATCATTGAAGGAGTCAGCGCTCAGGATGTTTCTGTCGCTTATCCGGCGCTTATTTTGTTTGCCGTCCTCACCGCCGTGCCGACTGTCATAAGAAATGTTATATCTTTTCTTGACCGTCATATGTTTTTGAGAATGCAGGATCTTTTTGAACTAATGGCTCTTAAAAAAAGAGGCCTGTTTGATATTGCTCAATATGAGGACCCCAAATTTCAAGATCGTCTACAAAGAGCATTCAATAATGGTATTTATCCACTCATAAATATCGTAGAAAATCAGCTGCAAAATCTGGAAATTTTTTGCGGCATCATCGTCGGCGCCATAGCAGCCGCAGCCATTGATTGGAGAGTTTTCCTTTTGGTTTTCGTCACAGCCATACCTGATTTTTGGATAGAAATAAAACACGGTGGCAGGATTTGGGGCATCTGGGCAAAAAACAGCACCGAGCAAAGGAGGTACCAAGACCTGCGAAGATTTTTTATGCATAAAGTCTCCGTTATCGACAGCAGATTGTATCAAGCCGGTTCAAAATTTTTGTCGGATATAAAAGAAATTCTGCACAAATTTACCAACGAACAGCTCTCGGCTGAACACTGGAAAACAATAATGAAAACGGGAGCCAGCATTTTTGCCGCCCTCGGCCTTTTTGTCGGCACCGCTATGATTATAAATGAGGCCGTTGCCGGAGTTATAGCCATCGGCACCGTGGTCTTCGCCTTTCAAACATTAAACAGGGTCAGTGGCTGGACTTCCAGTATGCTCGCAAACACCGCAAGACTTCTTGAAAGAAATCTTTACGCTACCGATATCTTTGACATATTTGATCAAAAACTCCTTCTGGAATATCCCAAAAATCCAAAAAAACTGTCTTTTGATACGGCGCCAATCGTTGCTTTTGAAAATGTTTCTTTTAAATATCCGGGGCAACAAAAGTGGGCTCTGCAAGATGTCTCTTTTGTTGTGAAGCCGGGGCAAAAAATTGGCTTGGTAGGCAACAATGCCGCGGGCAAATCCACTCTTGTCCGCCTTCTTTTGCGCATTCACGACCCCTCGGAAGGCAAAATAACAGTGAACGGTACCAATTTGAAAGAAGTTGACATTGAGGAGTGGTGGAAATATCTTGGCGTTCTTTTGCAGGATTTCACAACTTATAATTTCACAGCCAAAGAATCAATCGCGGTCGGTGATGTCTGCGGAAATATAGATATGGACACAGTCAAAGATTCTGCCCAAAAAAGTACTAGTAACGGATTTATAGAAGAACTAGAAAACAAATATGAGCATATGATTGGCGTGGAATTCGGGGGAATAGAACCTTCAAAAGGCCAGAGGCAAAAGCTCGCTATCGCTCGCGCTTTTTACAAAGGTAAAAGGTTTTTGGTTTTGGACGAGCCAACTGCCTCCATAGACGCCGATTCAGCCGAGATTATTTTCAACGAAATCGAGAATCTTCCGGAAACGATTTCAGCAATTTTGATTTCTCACAATTTCGCCACCATCAAAAGAGCCGACGAAATAATCGTCTTGCACGAAGGAAAAATAATAGAACAAGGAAAACACCAGGAACTCTTGAACTTGGGAGGTCGCTATGCCGACGCCTTCGCCAAGCAGAAGAAAGATTTTGAGTAAAAACAATATGCAAATAAAATCAACGTTAACAAACAGGTCTGGACAAGTGCTTGATTATATATATTACGAAGGATTAGACCCAAACGAAAATTTGGAAGACAAGATTTTGCAAGCGGTGCATGGGCTTTGTTTTTGCGAAGATAAACTTGTCATAGTTTACGCCAAAGGCAAAGGGTATTGGACTTTACCGGGTGGAGCCATAGAATCTGGAGAAACTTACGAAGAAGCGGTGATAAGGGAAGTGAAAGAGGAGTCAAATATGAAAGTTTTGCATCAAGAGCTTATAGGTTTTCAGGACATTTACGAGCCAGACAGAACAATCAGACAGACTCGTTCATTTTGCATTGTTGAGTCATACGGCGATTTTGTCTCCGATCCGGATGGCGACATCACTGAAATCAAACTTATAGACCCGAAAGATTTCAAACAATATTTTGATTGGAAAGAGATAGGGGATAGGATTATGGAAAGAGCTTTGGAGATGTTAAAAAAATGAAAAAACTCTTATACAAGGGGAAGCTTGACTGGAAAGGAATGAGTCATGAATTAGAATTATATGAATCGGATGATATTAGCGATTTAGGATTTATAAATCAATGCCAAGCTGTTCCTTTTGTGGATGAAGATAATATCGTTCTTTTTAAACATATAGATAGATATTACAGCTTGCCTGGAGGAACGGTAGAAAAAGGAGAAAGTTTTGAAGAAACGCTAAAAAGAGAAATTATGGAAGAATCCGCTTGTGAAATTTTGGAATCCCAACTTATTGGCTATGTTAAGGACACAGAACTTTCTTCTGGAAAAATAAAATATCAATTGAGATATTGGGCAAAAGTAAAACCGTTGAACCAGCCCATTAATGATCCTGCCGGAAAAGCAATCGGCAGAGAAATTATAAATATCAACAAGGCCAATGAAAAACTCGGCTGGGGCGAAAGAGGTCAAGTTTTGTTAGATTTAGCCAGAAGAAAATACAAAAAAATAAAATGATCTCTTACAAAAAAGCAGAACAAAAAGATTTGAATGAAATAATGGAAGTGATAAGTGATGTTGCTTTAAAATCGCAAGAAGAAAGCAAAAATAAAATTGTAGATAGAATTTCAAGAGAACAGCTTTTATGTTGTATCTCTGACGACAAAATCATTGGGTTTATCGGATGGGACACAAAATTTCAAAATAATCCTGAGCATTGGTATTTGGAACAAATAACTATACAAAAAGATTATAGAAATAAAGGTATCGGCCAAAATTTTGTTAAATATTTTTTGGATATTTGTCGCAATGAAAAAGTTAAAAAAATATATGCTCACGTTCAAGAACATAATACCCAATCACTCAAAATGTTTTTGAATGTTGGTGGAATAATAAATACAGAGCCTGAGAAAAGTGTCTCCAATGAAATTACTATTGAATTTGGCCTTTTATAAAAATTGCCCGTTTTTGCCCCAAAATAATGGTATTATAAATTTATGAAAAAGATTATTGCCATTGGTGGCGGTGAGATAGGCAGACCGGGGTTTTCTGTAGAAACAACCCAAATAGACAGAGAAATAATAAACTTAACAGGGAAGAAAAATCCCAGATTGCTTTTTATTCCCACTGCCAGTGCTGATTCAGAATCGTATTATGAAACCGTAAAAAAG
>JAZDOB010000001.1:0-15666 GCA_043799105.1 Candidatus Zambryskiibacteriota bacterium | reverse complement strand
CCCCATATGACAACATTAGAACAAAAAATAGAAGCAATACTGTTTTACAAAAATGAACCTTTGGAGATAAAAAAACTCTCTAAATTGGCGGGAGCGGGAGAAAAAGAAACAAAAGAAGCTTTGCAAAATTTGGCCAAATCTCTGGAGAACAGAGGAGTTTGTTTGATTACAACAGAAACGGAAACAAGTTTGGCCACAGCGCCGGAAACGAGGGATTTTATAGAGCAAATAGCCAAAGACGAAATGAGTAAGGAAATAGGCAAAGCGGGCTTGGAAACATTGGCTATAATACTCTATAATGGCCCTATAAGCCGAAGGGAGGTTGATTATATAAGGGGGGTCAATTCCACCTTTATATTGAGAAATTTGTGCGTGCGAGGCCTCACTGAAAGAGAACCGGACCCCAAGGATCAGAGAGTTTTTAGGTATAAAGGCAGTCTCTCTCTTTTGGCTCATCTGGGGTTAAAAAGGGTTGAAGAACTGCCCGAATTTGAGACGTTTAAAAATAAAACGGAACAGACAGAAAATAATGCAGAACAAATTTAAAGATTTTTTTAACATAGAAAATCGGACAAAACATTTTCCTCATGTTTTGGTCTGTTTTTTTATTATTTCGATCCTGATTTTTAGCCTTATGATTATCGGCCAGGAAGCTCTAAATAAAAAAGAAAAAACAGCGGCCGCCAAGATCCCAAGCGCATTTGCTGAAATGAGTTTGGAAGCCAAGGGCGCCGTAGTTTGGGATGTTGTGAGCAAAAAAGAACTGTTTTCCAAAAACCCAAATTTGCCTTTACCGCTGGCATCTCTCACCAAAGTTATGACTGCCGTCGCCACTAATGGAAAACTAAATGACGACCAAAAAGTAAAAATAACCAAAGAAGATTTGGCCCCGGATGGAGATTCCAAATTAGTAGTCGGGGATATCTGGCGAGTGGGAGATCTGCGAGATTTTACTTTGCTAACCTCTTCCAACGATGGCGCCTTTGCTTTGGCGGCGATGGCCGAAATTAAAATCGCAAACGATTCCGCAAACAGACCTGTAAATCAAAGCATAGACCCTCAGGCGGAATTTATAAAAGAAATGAATGAGACTGCTGTAAAAATAGGTCTTTTGAACAGCCGGTTTTTTAACGAACACGGTCTGGACAGGGAAGCGGACAGGGGAGGGGCTTATGGTTCGGCCAAAGATATGGTCGCTCTTTTTGAATATACGCTCAAGAATTATCCTGAGATTTTGGAAGCCACTCGCTACAAAAATTTGCAGTTCAATAGCGCCGAGAAAACGTATTCCGCCGAAAATACAAATACAATCATAGACAAAATACCAAATGTAATCGCCTCTAAAACAGGATACACCGACCTTGCCGGGGGCAATCTCGTGGTCGCTTTTGACGCCGGTCTCAATCGGCCTATAATTATCTCTGTCCTCGGTTCAACCGAACAAGGCCGTTTCTCCGACGTCCAAAAATTAGTTAGTGCTAGCTTAAAATATATAAATGATAATTGATATTGTAAAAGTATTTTTGCCGGCAGTGGGAGCGTTTGTGCTCGGAATTTTGGTAACACCCATTTTGACCCATTACCTTTATTCGCACAAGATGTGGAAAAAGAAAGCGGGCAAGGTTGCTCTGGACGGGACGGAAGCGGTAGTTTTTAACGAACTCCACAAAGAAAAAGAAGTGAACACTCCGAGGATGGGTGGCATCGTCGTTTGGTTTAGTTCGGCGGTGGTCATAGTCGGCATTTGGACCGTTTCCACCTTGTGGCCAACGGACATTACGACTAAACTGGATTTTCTTTCCAGAAACCAAACTTGGGTACCGTTGGGCACTTTATTACTCGGCGCTTTGTTTGGTCTGGTAGATGATTATTTGGAAATAAAAAATTCAGGCGGGCTTTCTTTAAAAAAAAGACTGGCAATCGTATCCGTTATCGCTCTCGCATGCGCTTTGTGGTTTTATATAAAATTGGAAGTGACAGGAATAGGTTTACCCTTTGGATTTGGAGAAATATATCTAGGTCCTTTATTTGTATTATTATTTTTGGGGACAGCCCTGTTTGTTTATGCAGGAGGAGTGATTGACGGGCTTGATGGCCTGGCCGGAGGAGTTTTTGCAACGATGTTCGCCGCTTACGGGGGTATAGCTTTTTATCAACAGCAGATAGACTTGTCCGCCTTTTGCGCCACCGTGGCCGGAGGCATCTTAGCGTTTTTATGGTTCAATATTCCGCCCGCAAGATTTTATATGTCAGAGACAGGGACAATGGGACTCACTATTACACTCACTGTCGTTGCCTTCATGACAGACAGGTTGGGAGAAGGTTATGGCTTTTTGGTGTTGCCCGTAATCGCCCTGCCTTTAGTTATTACGGTTCTTTCGAATCTTATTCAGGTTCTTTCAAAAAGATTTAGAGGCAAAAAAGTTTTTAGGGTAGCTCCTTTGCATCACCATTTTGAAGCTATCGGCTGGCCGGCTTATAAAGTGACCATGCGTTATTGGATTTTTTCTCTTGTCTGCGCTATTTTGGGCATTACTTTGGCTCTTATAGGATAGAAACCCCACCCCCGCTTCGCGTGGCCCTCCCCTTGTTCAGGGGAGGGAAGGCGCGAGATTTATATTTTTTCTTTTTTCCCTCCCCTGAACAGGGGGAGGGTGCCCGTAGGGCGGGTGGGGTGTTATAATATAAACATGGCCGTTAAAATTGGAAAAATAAACAGACCGTTTTTGATTTTGACTATTATATTGGTGACTGGCGGTTTTTTTATTTTTAGTTCAGCCTCGCTTGGTATACTGGCCAGAAATGAAGTTGAGTTTTCCAGTGTCGCTTTAAATAAGCTTTTTTACGGATTATTTTTTGGTTCTATAGCCTGTCTTTTTTTCGCCCGTGTAGATTATCACGTTTGGAAAAAATATTCTCTTTTTTTCTTTGTCGGTTCTATCCTGTTAACTCTCGCGGTCTTTTCACCCATCGGTATTGAACATGGCGGGGCTAAACGTTGGATCGATCTGGGTTTTATTTCTTTTCAGCCGGCAGAATTTCTGAAAATCGCTTTTATAATTTACTTTGCGGCCTGGCTTTCAGGATTAAAAGAAAAGGTGTCTACTTTTTCTTGGGGGCTTCTGCCTTTTTTGATTTTTTCCGGAATATTAGGAGCAATACTTTTGACTCAACCGGATACCGATACTCTGGCGGTCATTATTTTTGCCGCTCTCGCAATGTATACAGCTTCCGGAGCCAAGTGGCGACATGTCTTGCTCATACTGCTTGCCGGAGTAGCGGTTTTAACCGTTCTTTATTTCACTAGACCATACATAAAGCAGAGAATCGAGGTAATGCTTGACCCGTCCGCGAATAATCAGACCAGTGGCTATCAGCTTAATCAATCGCTTATAGCGGTCGGCTCCGGACAAATTTGGGGCAGAGGATTTGGACAAAGTATCCAAAAATTTCACTATTTGCCGGAGCCGATGGGCGATTCGGTCTTTGCGGTAGCGGCCGAAGAATTTGGTTTCGTTGGAGCTTTTGCTATCATTGCCATTTTTATCATTTTTGGTTTAGAGGGTTTGAAAATATCCTCCAGAGCATCCGATAATTTCGGTAGACTATTGTCTTTGGGAATTGTTATACTTATAGTGTCCCAAGCGCTTATAAATATAGGCGGAATGGTCGGGATTTTGCCTTTGACCGGTATCCCTTTGCCTTTTATAAGCCAAGGAGGCACCGCTTTGCTCATCACTTTGGTTGAAGTCGGCATCATTATGAATATATCTAGAAGTTCAAAAAAACAATAATAAATGAATCCCGTTAGAAATACCATGACTTATTCACCATACTTAAAATTAATCAACAAATTATTAGAAGATAAATTTCTAACGGGATGAAAATTATTTTTACGGGTGGAGGTTCGGGCGGGCATTTTTATCCCATTATTGCCATCGCTGAATCAATCCAGAAACTTGCAAAAGAGAACAAATTAATATCGCCGGATATGTTTTTCTGCGCGCCCTCCCCATATAATCAGGGCCTTCTTTATGACCACAACATCCAATTCAAAAAAGTCATCGCCGGTAAAATGCGTAGATATTTTTCGTTATTAAACTTCACCGATTTTTTCAAAACCATTTGGGGGGTTTTCAGCGCCCTTCTGGATGTTTTTGATATTTATCCGGATGTAGTTTTCAGCAAAGGAGGATATGGAAGTTTCCCCATAGTTTTGGCGGCTCGTTTTTTACGCATTCCGGTTTTTGTACACGAATCGGACAGCGCGCCGGGCAGAGTCAACAAGTGGGCCGGCAAGTTTGCCAGTCGCATTGCGGTTTCTTTCCGAGAAGCCTCCGGTTATTTCCCTAAAGAAAAAGTGGTCTATACCGGCCAGCCGGTCTTAGAAGAACGTCTGACGCCTTTAACAAATAACGCTACAGAATTTTTTGATTTTGATCAAAGCATCCCGACTATTTTTGTTCTGGGCGGTTCTCAAGGGGCGGAAGCTATAAACAACATTATTTTGGATATCCTGCCGGATTTGGTTAAAAGTTTTCAGATTATACATCAAACCGGCATATCCAATCTTGAAGTGATAAGGGAATCTGCCGCCGCCATTCTTTTGGAAAATCCGAACAAAAACAGGTACAAATTATTCGGCTATCTAAACGGTTTGGAAATGAGAATGGCCGCCGGAACAGCTTCTTTGGTCATAAGCAGGGCCGGTTCAACCATATTTGAAATAGCTTCCTGGAACAAACCATCTATTATCATTCCCATTGGGGATTCAAATAACAATCATCAGGTTAAAAACGCTTTTGCTTATGCCAAAGAAGAGGCCTGCTCGGTTATAGAAGAAGAAAATTTGAAAACCCACATATTGCTCGCAGAAATAAATAGGATAGTGGGAAATAAAGAGCTTAGTGAAAAAATGAAGGCCGGAGCCAAAAATTTCTTCAAACCCGGCGCCGCAGACCAAATTGCCCGCGAATTGCTTTCCATCGTGCTTTCGCATGAGGGGTTGGAGTAGAGAGTTTCGTTTAAAAACATAACTCCCCAAACCCCGCTTAACTTAAGCGGAGATTTATGGAAAGCTTCGCATGCTTTTTACTAACTCATCCCCAGCCCTTCTCTTAAATTAAGAGAAGGGAGTTAGAATATATGTATGTATAAATATCTGTTCAATAACCAATCACTCAAGAGCCGCAGAAGGGAACTCAGAAAAAATCAGACGGAAGCGGAAAAAATATTGTGGGAATGTTTAAGAGGCAAGAGATTGAACGGGTTTAAATTTTATCGCCAATTCAGCGTGGGTCCTTATATTCTTGATTTTTACTGCCCAAAAATGAGATTCGGCATTGAGCTTGATGGCGATTCTCATTCGGAAAATGAAGCGAGATTGTATGATACAAACAGAGAAAAAATTCTCCTGGAATCAAACATCCGGATTATCAGATTTTGGAATGGTGAAGTGGTGAGTGATATTGAAAAAGTTTTGGGAAAGATTAGCGAGAAAATAAATGGGTCTTTTTAAATAGCTGTTTATTAAGAAACAGGTCTATATGTAGGGGAAAGTTTAATGTCCAGTTTCCCAGTCCTTTTAATTTCTTCCAGAAACAAATTTCTAATTTTAGCTTTATTCACCTCTTGTATATATATTGGACCGAATTCGTCTGGGCCTTCAAACTTAGAAGGATCTAAACCGTCCTCCCCTGTTATGTACAAAGTGTCCGATTCTTTAGACTTGGCAATATAATGCCACCCCCTCTCTGCATATTTCGTATAAATATCTTCAATGGTTTTGTCCACTTGTTGTTCTTGAGATTCTTGAGAATCAGATTGTTCTAAGTTCATATTTAATAAATTACTCTATAAATCAAACTTTTCCTGATTATAAACCTTTGAATTACGTTTATCAAATAAATAAGTGTGCGAAGCATTCCTTAAATTCCCCCTTAAGTTAAGGGGGATTTAGGGGGTTAGGAAAAAGCGAGATATGTTATAATAGCCCCATGGAGAACAAAAAAGTAATAGTCAGATTTCCGCCGTCACCAACAGGGCCTTTTCATATAGGAAATGCCAGAACTTTCCTTTTTAATTATCTTTTTGCCAAACAAAATAGCGGGCAAATTGTCTTTAGACTGGAAGATACTGATAAAGAGAGGTCCAAAAAAGAGTACGCGGATGACATCATAGAAAATCTAAAATGGCTCGGCATAGAGCCGGACTTTTCCACTACGGTAAAACAATCAGAGAGAAGCGAAATTTATAAAAAATATATAGAAAAGCTTATAGCCGAAGGCAAGGCTTATTTATCAAAAGAAGAAGTGGCCGAGGAGGGCCAGAGGGCCGAAGTTATAAGGTTTAAAAACCCCAACAAAAAAGTAACATTTAATGATTTAATCAGGGGCAATATAGAATTTGATACTACCGAGCTCAAAGATTTTGTCATAGCCAAAAGTCTGGACGAACCCGTGTATCACTTGGCGGTTGTCATAGACGATTTTGAAATGAGGGTGACTCACGTCATACGAGGCGACGACGGTATTTCCAACACACCAAGACAAATCCTTATTCAAGAAGCTATCGGTGCAGAAAGACCCATCTACGCCCATTTGCCCATGATGCTAGCGCCAGACGGAACCAAACTTTCAAAAAGAAAGCACGGCGAACAGGTCTCCGTTTCTTTCTATAAAAACGCGGGCTATATGCCAGAAGCGGTTATAAATTTCTTAGCTATGGTCGGCTGGAATCCAGGTACCGACCAGGAAATTTGGAGTATGAATGAACTCGTTAAAACTTTTGATATAAAAAAAGTCCAAAAAAGGGGCGCTATATTCAATATAGAAAAACTTGATTGGTTAAACCGCGAATATATTCTTAAAACTCCTCTAGAAGAACAAATCTCAAATTTAAAAACGCAGGTAGCTGATACAAAATTCAAAGACAACCCAAAATTAAATGAGCAAGAATTTTTGAATAAATTTTTGAAAATAATTTTAGACAGAATTCACAGATGGGGAGAGGTGAGGGAAGTGATAGAAGCGGGAGAGTTGGTGTATTTTTTTGAAAAACCGGTATTGGAACAGCAAAAGATTTTGTGGAAAAATCAAAACAAAGAAGACGCAAAAAAACATCTGGGAAAAACACTGGAGATTTTAGACAGCAAGGAAAAGATTATGCAGTACGCAGAAAAAGAGGGGAAGGGAGAGGTGCTTTGGCCGTTGCGTTATGCCCTATCGGGAAGAGAAAAATCTCCAGACCCTTTTACACTGATTGACATTTTGGGTATAACAGAAAGTAAAGAGAGAATCCAAAATGCTATTCAATTATTATAAAAAAACAATAATACTTTTTTTGGTATTTTTACTGGCATTCACGGTTGCCAGTGCCCAATCTGTGGATGAAATAAAACAAAACATCAGCGACCACAACAACAAAATAAAACAGCTGGAAGAAGAAATAAAAATCTACGAAAAACAGATAGAGACGGCCAGTGGAGAAGCCAAGACTTTGCAGAGCGCCATCAAGGTACTCGATATAAATCAAAAAAAAATCGGTACTGAAATAAAAAAGACGGAAACTAATATACAAAAAACCAATCTCACCATCATAGAGCTGGGTAATGAAATAGGAAATACGGGAGAAAAGATATCTTCAAACGTGGAGGCGATATCAAAGACCCTCAGGGATATGCAAAAACAGGACGAGGAATCGCTTGTAGAGAGTTTTTTGACCAACAAAAGCTTGGCCAATGTTTTTGATGAATACGAATCAATCAGCCGGTTTCAACAGAGAGTAAGAGAACAGTCGGCCGAGCTGGCTGTCTATAAAGAAGATTTATCTGATAAAAAAGCGACCAGCGAAGGAGAAAAAAAGAAGTTAGTTTCTTTTAAATCAGAACTGGGTGACCAAAATAAAATATTGGACGCAAACAAGAAAGAGAAAAATAATCTTCTTGCTGTCACTAAAAACAAAGAAACGGAATACAAAAAAATACTGGCCGAGAGACAAGCTGAAAAAGAAAGATTCGAAAGGGAACTTTTCAATTTCGAATCTCAACTAAAAAGAGCCATAGACCCAAATAGTTTTCCTTCTTCCGGAAAAGGCATTCTTTCATGGCCGTTGGACAATGTGTTTATAACCCAATATTTCGGCAAAACCGTTGACGCAAAGAGACTCTACACTTCCGGTACTCATAACGGCGTCGACTTCAGAGCCAGCCGTGGCACTCCCGTCAAAGCCGCCTTAAGCGGTATCGTAGAGGGCACCGGCAATACAGACGCGCAAAAAGGATGCTATTCATACGGCAAATGGATCCTTATAAAACATTCCAACGGATTATCCACCTTATATGGCCATTTAGACCTTATAAAGGTGTCAGCCGGACAAAAAGTCTTAACTGGAGAGGTGATCGGTTATAGTGGCCAGACCGGTTATTCTACTGGACCACATCTTCACCTAACTGTCTATGCTAGTCAAGGAGTTGAAATTCAGAAGTATTCCTCAAGCATAAATTGCAAAAACGTCACCATACCGGTAGCCGGCATCAACGCTTATCTTGATCCTATGTTATACTTTTAATAAATAAAAATATCCTGTCCTATGATTTTTAAAAAAAACAAAAACAGCAGGGGAATCATACAAATTATACTTATAGTAGTGGGGGCTTTAGTGCTTCTAAAGTATGTATATGATGTAGATGTCATCGGATTTTTGACTCAAGGCCGATTTAAAGAGTTTTTGGACCAATTTTACAGTTTGGGCTCAAAAGGCTGGGAAAAGTATAGTGACATCATAACTAGGGTATGGAATTACGTTACAAAATAGATCTGCATTTTTATTTTGATTTAAAAATTTGTGTGTAATGGGGGACAGGTGTGTTTTGCGACAGAGCGAAGCGGTTGTTGTAAGACGCGCGCTATCTGTAACTATAAGATAGCTTACCCAAAGATATATTGTGCGACGTTCATACTATACCAACTCCCCAGAGACAACATATAATAAGCAGGCTCACAAACCGGAAAAACAAAATCCCCTATTGCTAGAGGATTTTGTTTTTTGTTATCTCATTGCCAATTCTGTTTTTTCTTTATATTCGGAATAAGCTACAGTCTTCCCCCAACATTTGGAAGAAGAGATCCAAGGTTTAACTCCATACTTCTCAAAAAGGACTCTGGCATAGGAGGTGTTCCCTTCTAGAGTCAATATATCGTAACCAAGTTTGTCGGAATTTTCATTGTGATAAAATTCGTTAATTTGCATTACTCCTCGGTCAAGATTATTTTTCTCTCCGTGAAGAATATCCCCATTTTCGTCGTGTTGACGAAAGTTGGATTCACATTTGGCAATCTCAATCATTACGGGTATGTCGGAGAAATAATTTCTGACATATTCTTCTACGGTAATGCTCTTCCTAACCAAAACTTTTTTATCTTCGCTGGGAAGAGTTTCTCTGATTTCAACAATTTCAGGGGTTACGGCGGGTATGAGTGGCGCCCCACCAAAGCCGGCAACATTTGAGGCCAACATTATGAACCCCAAAGCAGTAATCTGGAAAATAAGCCGATTGTTTAATTTTAATCCGTTCACTGTTTCCTTCCCTTTCGGGAGTGAAAACAAAACATCTTTGTTCCAGCTAGAAATAATAAACGGGGGTTTGTGGCGAAAGAATCAGGAGCGCGAACCTATGATTTTTGCCCTGCTTTAACGCGACAAAACCCTAAAAACACAAAATCCAGCATTTACTGGACTTATGAATAGTATAGCATTTTTTGGTCTTGCTGTCAATAGGAAAATGTGGTGAAATCAGAGCACAAAAATATGGCCCCGCTAAGCCATATTTTAATGATTTTAATTAAAATTCAACTGCGTCTCCCTCTTTCAAACCGCTCAAAACTTCAACAGCCCCATTGTTGCCAACAATGCCCAATAAGACAGGGACCCTCTGTACATTTTTACCAACCACTTTAGTCACAAAACTTTGGCCGTTCTCTTCGGTGACTGCGTAAAGCGGTAATGTCAGGACGTTTTCTTTTTTCATTGTCTGAATCTTCAAGTTAGCGGTCAGGCCATTTTTGATCCTGGTTTCCTCTCCGGCCAGATTTACTCTGATTTTATAATTGACTATTCCGTCGATTATAACATCACCGGGTTCTATGTAAGATACTTCGCCGGAAAATTCTTCCGCCGGAAATGCATCAAAGGTGATAAACACAGGATTCCCAACTGATACTTTCCCGATATGGATTTCGGATATATTGGCTTCGACATACATATCGTTTTGACTGACAATTGATATCAAGGGAGCGCCTGCTAAAACCGCTTCACCTTTCTTGGCGTCTTGCAAAGTGATGATTCCATCAAAGGGCGCGCTGACAGAAGATTTGCCCAAAGAGGCTTCGAGGGAAGCAACATTTGCTTCGGCCTGGACAACCTTGGCCTCCTGAGCGAGAATATCTTCAAATTGACCCGATTGCCCTAAAGTCGGAGCGGAATTTAATTTATCTTTGGCTGTGACTATGGCGGAAATAGTCCCGGAAACTTCGCTTCTCGCGGAGGAAACAGCGGCTTTATAATTGTTGACGGTAGTCTCGTAAGCAAAATCTGCCGGAGAAAAGGTGTTGACCGCCCCGGCTACTTTATTGAGAAAGATCGAGATAAAATTCAAATCACTTATAGCGGCGTCGGCTTCCGAAGCCAAATTTGTTGAATTCAAATTTAAAGTCCTCTTCTGCCAATTATTCAAAACTTCCTCAACTTTTTTTCTGTCGCTGTTTATTTCCAATTTTGTATCGCTGGGCACATTGAAATAATGGACGAAACTACCCGAGGTAATGGATATCTCAAACTGAGGGTTGGTATCCGCATTTTTGAAAAATTGGTCAATCCTGTTCCTCACGGCATTGTCAGCATCGGCAAATCCTTCTCTTATGGCGGCGCTTAAGTTCTTTGAAGCGTCATTGTAAGAAACGGGAGAAGTATCTTTCATTTCTCTCAATTTTATATTCTCCTCCAAAAGAGAGGCCTTGGCCTTTGCCAAATCGGCCGAAGTCCCTCCCGACTCCAAAGCCGCTATGATCTGCCCCTGTGTCACCCTGTCGCCTATCATGGCATAGACACTGCCGACTCTGCCGGATGTGTCAAAACCCAAACTGACACTTTGACTCGGCTTTATTTTCCCCGTGGCGGCCACTTCCTGAGTTATATCCCCTCTTGTCGCCATCGCCACCTCTTTGCCATTGCCGCTATTCAAACCAAATGCGACAACCGATATTAAAATCACCGCGATACCGGCGTATATCAAAAATTTTTTAGATAAAAAGAATGCTTTCATAGCTTTAATATTATAACAACTTTGTGTTCAAATGACACTCTCCGGTCTGCTATCAGCCAATATCGTTCCATCGCCGATTTTTATCGTTCGCTTAGTAAGCCGCGCATATTCTGGTTCGTGAGTGACCATGACAATTGTCTGCCCGTGAGAATTTAATTCCAAAAAAGCATCCATGACAGTATCGGCCGTTTCCGAATCGAGATTGGCGGTCGGCTCATCCGCAAAGATTATTTTGGGGTCGTGGGCAATGGCTCTGGCGATAGAGACTCTCTGCTGTTCCCCCCCTGAAAGCTGGTTGGGCAAATTGTGAAGTCTTTCGCCCATCCCGATTTTTTGTAAAGCTTCTTCCGCTTTTTTGTAGGCCTCTTTTTTTTCCAGACCTTGCATCAAAAGGGGTATAACGGTATTTTCAATGGCCGACAGTTCCGGCACCAGAGCATAGTCTTGAAAAACATAGCCCAACTCTTTCAAACGAAATTTCGTCCTTCCTTCTTTGGAAAGCGCCGAAACATCCACTCCATTTATTATTATTTCGCCGGAATTCGGATGATCCAAAAGGCCAAGCTGATAAAGCAAAGTTGATTTGCCCGAACCGGACCGGCCGGTGATAGAAAAGAAATCGCCGTCTTCAATATCAAAATGCATATCTTTCAAAACTACAAGTTCCTTGTCCCCCGTCTTGAAAGATTTCGTTAAATTTTTTACTTCTATAATTTTCATATTATTGTTCGGTATATTTTTTATCTGCCAAGTATGGAATCCAGCGTATTTTTATTGACCACAATGCGGGCCGGGACATATCCGGCAATGAGTGTCGCCAAAGCCAACAAAAAAACTCTCAGAGAAGTGGCTGACGCTTCGGCCACCAAGATGCCGTCGCTAAACGGGAATTTGATCGGATGCGCCGCGATAAACGGCACCAGAAGCCCGTATAGGATAAGAAGCCCTATTCCGATACCGAGAGTGGCATAAAAAAGAGACTGGAAGACGTAAGCGATCTCAATAGCCTGTGAACTGATGCCTATGCCTTTGAGAATGCCTATGAACTTCCTGCGAGTGATGGCATTCACAAAAATAACGATAAATATGGTAATGGAAGCGACCACGAGACCGATTGAGCCGACTACATTACCCAAGATTGCGAAAGTATCTTTCATGTCGGTGACGAACTTCGGCATGCCTTCCTCGAATGTCTGCACCTTGGCAGTCGCTCCCACCCCGTTTTTAACAAGCGCGTCTTTCACAAGCAAAGGATCAACGCCGGGCTTAATGACAATAGAAATTTCATTCACATTGTAATCGGTGCGCCCCATCAAATTGCGAAGTGTGGTATCAAGCATAAAAACTCTCATATCCACCTCATCTACTTTGGTCTTGACGATACCTTTCACCGTAAACTCCTTGGTTTTGCCCGCAACGGTTATCCTCACTTTTGAACCGATGTCAACACCGCTCAAAGTGCTGAAAGCTACCGATTCGACGGGAAAGTACTCTTTCAAAAGATAAGCTCCCAGTACGACCGATTCGGTGTCGTCTCTGGTCAGATATTGCCCTTTGATTATCTTGCTGGATATATGGTTGGTGGTATCTTCTTTCCCAGGATCTATACCGGCGATAGTGGCGTTAGCTTCGTTGGCTTTCTCCGTATAATTTATTCTATCCTTATACGTGCCTTCTATCTTGCCGCCTTTGGTATAACGAGCGGTATAAGACGCAACCCATGGTAAGCTTTCTATGATTGAAATAATATTCGGACTGTTTTCAATGTAATCTTTCTTCTGGAGCGTAGACACAAAGACATCTCCTATATAAGCCTCCTTTTGAACGTTTACCACACCTTCAATGAGACCAACCAAAACACCTCGCACTACGACCAGATTAAGGAAAGTCAGAGCCATTACAAAAATGATAAGAGTCGTCGTCGCTTTATTTGATCTCCTCACTTGTCGTAATGCCAAGAAAAATCCCAGTTTTATCGAGATTAACAGTTCATCAAATTTTTTCGTTTGTTTTTTCATTTTTATTTCAATCCCTTGCAATTGCTGGCCGGGGTGTAGCCGGCGGCGCGAGCTTCTTCAATGGAATTAAAGGTTATTATATTTTTGGCAGAAATCTGTTTGGCTCCGGCACACCAGGGGTAATGATACTTGGTACCGTTTTTTGAGGCAACGACTTGCCCGGAAGAATCTGTGCTTGCTCCCTTAACCTCGCTTATTGTGGCAGTGGCGGAACTCCCCTCTCCTAATTTAGGAGAGGGGTTGGGGGGTGAGGTATAGACCCTCACCGGCTCTCTTTTTTCCTGCAACCCTGAAATTCGACCCAAAGAAAAAGCTATTACGGCTACCAAAACGATAGCAATTGGTACAAAATATCTGCCACCTAAAAAATCTTCTAATTTTCCCCTCCAGCCACCCTTCTTCTCCCCTTCCAAATCGTCAAGGGAGACGTATTTTTCTGTCTCTTTGTCCTCTTGCATTTTTAATTATTCTTTATTATACTTCATTTATGGCACACAAAAAAGCCGCCGGCACAACTAAAAACGGGAGAGATTCGGGCCCTCAATATTTGGGCATCAAGCTCTCAGACGGAAGCCTCGCTATAACAGGTTCTATTTTGGTGCGCCAAAGGGGTTCCAATGTGCTCCCAGGTTCCGGTGTCGGCATAGGTAAAGACTATACACTTTTCGCTCTCAAAAACGGTAAAGTTAAAATGACTTCCAAAAGAAAAGTCCACTTTGACGGTACTACTATTATCAAAAAAGTCGCCTCAGTGGTTTAACTCCCCTTCCCCAGAAGGTGACCTTTGAAGATCCTGCCCCAAAAGGTCACCTTCAAATTTATACGATTTCCTTGACATATGTTTCAAGGATTTTTAGAGCATCTTCTACCGAACCACTCACATCTACACCCAGTTCTTCCTCTGAAGTCTCATTTGTAACATACGAATATAAACTTTTGAATTCTGTCTCCGGAACAGCATATTCTCTTTTCAAATTCCTTTGCCACTTGCAGGAGAACCACGAAAAACATAAGCAATTTTTTTATTCATAACAATTTTTAGGTTTTAGGAATACGAGTTTTGAAAAATTCCTTTTTGCGTTCTTCATATTCTTGATATGGCAACCCATTGCAGGAAATTTTCAATTGGCGATATTCTTCTAGTAATTGCGGGTCGGATTTGAACATATCAAAAACGTGTTTCTGTTCCGGTACGTGAGATATTGTTGGGTCAGAGATTAATATATCAAGATCTATATCATTTTTACCTGGTAATCCAAGCGCTGCCGCTCCCATAAATAATACCTCAAGCCCGGGAGCAACTTTGTACACATCATCAATTACGGATTGCGCCACAGAAGCCAATTCTGGGACCCATTCTTTTGTGATATATATCTCGTGTTTTATTTCTCCCATACCAAAACTATACCATATTTGATAGAATTATTTTATGAATAATGAAGAAAGCAAAGAATATGACGTCTGGAACAGACTGAAAAAGAAAGTCCAATTCGAATTTGAAATACCAACATACTTTCCACAAGAAGGCGAAGTTTGGATGTCATCCTTAGGTAAAAACGTCGGGCACGAACAAAACGGGAGTGGAGATAATTTCTCAAGACCGGTTTTAGTTATCAAAAAATTCAATAATCATATGTTTTGGTGTACCCCACTTTCAACCAGACAAAAGCCTTTTGATTTTTATTTTAATTTCACTGATCCAAACAATGAAAAAGTTTCTGTAATTTTGGCACAACTTAAATTGATTAGTGTAAAAAGGCTGAAAAGAAATTTGTACAGGATTGATTCCGATATTTTTGAGAAGATAAAGGAGAAGCTTAGAGATTTTATCAGATAGTCGAAACCCCGCTTTCGCGGGGTTTCTCGGAGCCTTTCGGCACTTTGTAACTACAAGTATACAGGAACGAGAATAAAAGTCAAGATTTTTCCACCACCACTTTAAATTCACCTTTGTTCTTGCCGACTTGGACCATAACAGTATGCTCCCCTATCTCTTTGATGGGGTTTTCTAATTTTATAAATTCAGAATCAATTTCTATTTTTGCCTGCTCTTTTAAAGCCAGAGAAATTTCCTCAGGATGAATTTTTTCAAACAAATGCCCTTTTTCGTTGCCTTTTTTGTTTAAAACTATCTTCACCCCTTTAAGCATCTCGATTTGCTTCTCTGTCAATTTTTCCCTTATTTCTATTTCGGCTTCAGTAGCAGATTTTAAAATCTCGGCTTTTCTTACCGCTTCAGGACTGGCATATTCGGCTAGTTTTTTTGGTATAAGAAAATTGTTGGCATAACCGTCAGCCACATTTTTGACCTCATATTTTCTTCCTACT
>JAZDOB010000029.1:0-8200 GCA_043799105.1 Candidatus Zambryskiibacteriota bacterium | reverse complement strand
TAATAAAGGATTTACCCTAATGGAACTTTTGATGGTCATTATCATAATGATTATAGTCATGTCCATAATATTTTATTTTTTCTCGGGATTTAACAAAAAAGATGCTCTAGAAAAAGATATAGCCGGACTAACTGCCTTTATCCGCAATGCCAGACTGCTCTCTATCACTTCAAAAGATGCGATGCCTTTTGGCATCCATATTGAAAGCGGCAAAGCCGTCTTATTTGAGGGGAATATTTATGCTCCTGGAGGTGCAAACGAAAAAATCATTGAATTTTCCAAAGAAGTTTATATGTCTTCATATTCTTTAAATCTAGGAAGCCCGGATATTGTCTTTACTCGCTTAACTGGCAACATTTCAAATTATGGCACCATCACTCTCTCCCTTAAAGACAATAGCACTTCAACTACTATCACTATACTTCGGACTGGTGTGATACAATAAATATATGGGTAACAAAACTGGTTTTAGTTTAGTTGAAGTTCTGGTAATGGTTTTTGTCGCCACCTTTTCTGTTTTTATGATTTGGAGAGTCTATATCTTATACATCAAAATTTCTCTTTCAAACCCATCCATCTTTCAAGCTTCTTTTCTGGCCGAAGAAGGAATTGAAGCCGTAAAATTTATGCGAGACAACAGTTGGACATCCGATATCGCTCCCCTTATCCCCGGCGTTTTTTACACTTTGACTTTCGACGGAACAGTCTGGGGAACAACCACCACCCCCGCCTTTATCGCTAACCGATTTGACAGGCGTATTTCTGTGACCAACGTTTTTAGAGACATCTCCGGGAATATCGCCAACTCTGGTTCGCCCGATCCGAATACCAAAAAAGTTTTGGTAGAAGTCTCTTGGCAAAAAGATATAAGTACCACCACTCGTCAAATAACAACATATGTCAGCAATATCTTTGACAATTAAAAAGCCTTTTTATAATCGAGGCGTTTCCCTGGTAGAGATGATTTTATACATAGTACTTATGACGCTTGTTATGGGCATTATTGTCCAGATGCTCATTTCCATCAGCGGGATTTATCGGGATATTAAACTTACTCGGGAACTTGAAAGTTCCGGGACTGTTGCTATGGAGAGCATGCTCAGGGAAATCCGCAATGCCTCGAGTGTTGTCTTAGGCGAGAGTATCCTTGGCGTCAGCCCCGGAGCCATTGTTGTCTTGAGTGTTGATGAAGACCTCAACTCTTATGAGATGGCCTTTGATGCGGCGGAAGGGACTCTTCGAATCTCCAAGGACAGTGAGACACCGGTGGCGCTCACTTCATCGTCTGGCGTGGTGAGTTATTTGGTATTTACTCGCGTAACAAACGCAAATTCTGAAGGAGTGCGAATTGAATTGGAAATATCAGGTACTGCCGGCTCTGTTTCAAAAAGCGAACGATTTTACGGATTTGCCGTCCTAAGAGGATCATATTAAACAAGACTTTATGTTTTCATTTTTAAACAAACAAAAAGAAAAGGGCCAGGCAATGATCATTGCGATCATATTTTTCATATGTGTTTCAGTAGCCACCATTCTGGGTCTTACCAATCCTGTAGTCAGACATATAGCCATGGCTACTTCCGTAGTCATCTCTAAAGAAAGTTTTTATGCTGCCGAAGCTGGAGTTGAAGATGTGATTTATCGACTAAAATCCGGATTGCCGACCGCTCCCTCTCAAACTTTGGCGGTGGGCAATCATAGCGTGGTGACTACAGTTGCGGACGAACTTGGCAACAAGGTAGTTACTTCCTCTGGAGAAGCTAATAATTATTTCCGAAAAGTTGAGGCTACCTTGGCTTTAGGTAGCGGGGCATCATTTTTTTACGGTATTCAATCTGATGTCGGCGGCATAATCATTGAAAATAGCGCCTCAGTTGAGGGCAATGCTTATTCAAATGGTACCATTACGTCATCAGTTAACGGCAGAATCAGAGGAGACGTAATATCCGCTGGCCCAGCAGGCCTTCTAAATAGTGTGCGCACTACAGGAGTGGCGCATGCTCATACTATCCAGAATTCCTATGTGGAAAAGGATGCCTATTATAATACTATCACCGGTTCAACAGTTCTCGGATTATCTTATCCGGGAAGTTCTGACCAACCAACCTCAACACTTCCTATTTCCGATGAGATGATTGAGGAATGGAAATCTGATGCTGCTCTCGGAGGAACTATTACCTCTCCTTGCCCTTATATGATTACCTCTTCGATAGCCATTGGTCCTACCAAAATCGACTGTGACCTTGAAATCGATGGCACTAATTTCACTATCACTCTTACCGGTGCCATATGGGTAAACGGTAATATTAGCGTGAAAAACAGCCCGACAATCCAGGTTTCTCCATCGCTTCAAAACAGAAGTGTTCCCATTATCGCCCATGATCCGGCAAATATGACATCAAGCGGCAAGATTACCCTAGAAAACAGTGCCACTTTTTTAGGGGCGGGGGATAATTCCTATGTTTTGATGGTTTCCCAAAACAGCAGCGCTGAAAGTGGAGGCAGTGAAGTCGCCATTGATTTAAAAAATAGCGTGACTGGGAAATTACTTGTCTATGCGGGTCACGGAGAAATTGTCCTTCAAAACAGCGCCAATCTTAAAGAAGTCAGCGGTTTTCGTCTCCGTCTTAAAAATTACGCAACGGTGGTTTACGAAACGGGATTGGCAAGTCTCCTGTTTTCATCTGGTCCGTCAGGAGGTTTTGATATTTTCAGCTGGAGAGAGGTGGAATAGATTGCATGTTATAATAATGAGATGAGAAAACGCAATTTAGTGGTGGCTAATTGGAAAATGAGTCCGGAGACGCTGGAAGATGCCAGGAAAATATTTAATGGTGTCAGATTAACGGCCAAAGATTTGAAAAATACAGATGTCGTGGTTTGTCCACCTTCTCCGTTTCTTTATTTACTTTCAAAATTAAAATATCCTTCTAATATATTTTTAGGAGCGCAGGATATTTTTGACGAGATAGGAGGTGCTTTTACGGGAGAAACGAGTGTTGGAATGGTAAAAAATCTTGGCGCTTCTTTTTCAATAATAGGCCATTCTGAAAGAAGGGCAATGGGGGAGATCAATGAGACAATCAGAAAAAAACTGCAAGTCGCGTTTGACGCGAATATTGCTCCGATATTGTGCATTGGCGAAAAGGAAAGAGATAGAGAGGGAAATCATTTGGCATTTATAAAAAATCAAATCAAAGAATGTCTTTTTGGTTTGCAGAAAAAATATTTGGTGGGCATTATTATCGCCTACGAACCCATTTGGGCGATAGGCAAATCATACAGAGAAGCCATGAGTCCAACCGATATCCATGTTATGGTTTTATACATAAAAAAGGTGCTAACTGAAATACATGGCAAAGATATTGCCGATGGCTCTAAAATTCTTTATGGCGGCTCGGTTGAGGCCGAAAACGCCCATGAAATCGCTGATATTGGCAATGTGGACGGTTTTCTCGTCGGTCACGCCTCTCTTATTCCTGAACAATTTTCCGCTATCTTGAAAGTGGCGGACTTGAAAAAATAATTCCTTTCTCAAAAGGTCATCTTCAAATTCTCTTGACCCCACCCCGTTTTTCTTACGAAAAACTGCCCCTCACCTTGCGAAGGTGAGGGGATGAGTTTAATATAATCATATGGAAAAACACTTCCTGGAAACATATAAAACTCATGAAAAACCTGAAGCCGTAAAAGCAGCCGAAAGAAAGGAGCAAAGAACGGGAGAGAAAGGTATTGTTCGCGATCGTTCAGAAAGAATACAGGCATACGTAGAAAGACTGGAAAAGATATTTCTCAATCCTGATCTTCGTGTCAGAGAGAGAAACATTAAAACTCTAAAACCAACTATCTACAAAAATACTCTCATTAAAGAAGAGGACTTCCCCGAAAGTCATTTTGAATTTCAAAAACAACAGCTAAAAGATAGAGGATTTGATGAAAATACCGTAAATCAGGCCTTTGACGGAGAAAAGAAAGAGAAAGAAATCAATCGGGTCATAGAGAGTCAAAAATTAAGTCTTGACTCTTGGATAGACTACCTAACCGGAGAAGATTGCCGTTATCCGGCAGACATCAGATTTTTTGCCATACAGGGAGTGCTTAGACTGGGCAACTTTGATACAGAAAAGTATTCCTTCACCAAACGCATACCCTCAACCACTGCTCCCTTTGTCGAGATAGACAGAGAGGCTCTCTCCATAGTGCTGGGCGCCATGGAAGCCAAGCAATACAACAAGCCAACCGAAGGATATTCAGAAGAACTTCTCACTCTCATAGACAGAGGCAATAGCTTTGGCGATATGTATGCCAAAGCCATGCAGGAGCTTGACCAGAAGGCCGAAAAGTCAGATCTTCTCCATATAACCGAAGGAAAATGGATAAAATTTGAAAAAGGGTCAGATCCGCAAGAATTGGTCAATGCTTTGACTGGCAAAAGAAGCAACCTCTGTATCGCAGACATAGGCTCGGCAACATCATACTTAAACCAAGGCGATATAGAAGTGTATTTCTCACACAACAGAGCCAAACAACCAACCATTCCCCGCATTGCTGTTGCCTATGACGAAGAGAGAGGAGTCTATGAAGTGAGAGGCACATACAACAAAAGCGAAGACATAGATCCAGAAATAACCGAGACTTCTATACTTAAAGATAGATTGAAAGACCTGCCCAACGGCGAATCTTTTGCCAAAAAGGACATGGATATGAAGCAAATGACAGAAATTTACAAGAAGTGCTTCAAGATTGACAGAAAGACAAAAGAAAAAACATATCTCAATCCTGAACTAACCAAAGAAGAACTCGTTTTCCTCTACGAAATTGATCAAAAGATTGAAGGATTTGGATACAATAAAGACCCCAGAATTGAAGAAATCCGAGAGAAGAGAAATATAAAAGAAGATGTGCCGGTAGTTCTGGGATGCAAACCCGAAGAAATTGCAACAAAAAAAAGTGAGGTCAATGAAAATACAAAGGCCTACATAGGCAAACTCTTCCCGAACATATTCAAAACAAAGATAGACCAAATTTTCACATCTTTTCCTGAGGGCAAAATTCAAAGATACCAGACTCAAATCGGAGGCAAAAACAAAAAAGAACTCAAGTCAGAACTTGAAGAAAAGAAAATATTTGTTAGTGACTATGCAAAGTATCTCCTAAACAGCAAAGATTTTAAAACTTCGGAAACTCAAGAAAACCTAAACCTTGTCAGATTAACTGTCAAGGATTTAGGTTTTCCAAACGGCGCCACCATTGAAGAAATATACAAAAGAGCTGAAGATTTTGGTTTGGAACTCTGTCCGGCTGAAGTCGGCCCACATTTAAGGCTTTCATATTCTGGCGCTGATTGGATGTTTATTGCCATGAAGCAAATCACAGACCGCGATGGCAGTCCTGACGTGTTTAGCCTCAGCGAGGATGGCGATGAGCTCAAGTTGGGCACGAGCGATGCTAGTCCTGGGCGCAGGTGGCGTGGCAGCAGCCGGTTCGTTTTCCTCCTCCGCAAGGTTTGATACTTGGATATTTTGATTCTTTTGAAAATGTATCTCATCGAGTTTTGGACTCTTTGAAACTTTGTTTTTTATTTCCCAAAATTTTGTATACTAAATATGGTTTGGTCATGATGGGTGATTCATCTCTAACTTCTAACCTGAGTCTTTCCAAAGAACTCATTTCATCCACTATTCTGCCTATCGGCAAAATAGTGGATGCGTTTTTATTTTGTATAAAAAAATTTATGAATTGGCGTGGATTGGGGCGAAACAAGTGTCGGTAAAAACTGAGGAATCTGGTAAAATTAATTCGCAATGAAAGCGTTTTATTTGCCAAAAGTCACAAAATTTATAGAATCTCTTGGTAATGATCTGACGGGGAAAATTGTATCTCTTGTTGATGTTTTGAAAGAAAAGAATGGTTTGCTCAGCACTCTTGATTCAAAGAGTTTGGGAAGAGGGCTTTTTGAATTAAGATTAGCCAGCTCTGTTAATATCAGGATATTTTTTTGTTTTCATAGAGATACAATTTATCTATTACATGGAATAATTAAGAAAACCCAAAAGACGCCAAAAAGAGAAATAGAATTTGCTAGAAAAATGAAAGATATGATTGTGCAATTATAACGCATATGTTATCATAGACAATATGAAAAACACATATAAAAAATTAAAACTGATTTCTCATGAAGATTTCAAAAAAAAGCTTTTGAAAAAGCCATCTTTTCGCAAATATTATGAAGAATCAAGTTTTGAGAGAGAAATTTTCAAAGCAATTATCATTGCCAGAGCAAGACAAAAACTTTCTCAAAGAGAATTGGCGGAAAAAATCGGGGTCAAACAATCCGCTTTAGCCCGTTTTGAATCTGGTCGAACGAACCCCACTCTCGGTTTTCTTAAAAAAGTAGTTTCGGGTTTGGGTTTGAGTGTGACGGTGAAATGAAATTTTCCTAACCTCCTCTTTACAAGGTGACTAACATCTAGAGTTTGGTGGCGTAATGAGTATGTTGCGCGGTTCCCCCCTTAAGATAAGGGGGGTTAGGGGGGTTAGGAAAAGAATAAAAAGTGAGTTATTCTTAATTACATGAAATCAATTGAAGAGGCAAATGTAAAGAAAGGAATGAGAGTGCTAATTCGAGTAGATTGGAACATGCCCACCGATGAAGCGGGCACGATATTGGACGCATCCAGAATAGAAGTATCGTTGCCAACCATAGAATACGTTAAAAATAAAGAGGGCATTCCCATAATAGCCAGTCATTTTGGCAGAGAAGAGGATTCAATGGAGCCGGTCATAGATTTTGCAAAAAAGAATTACAAAGTTTTGGCAGAAGGGGTAGAATTTTTGGAGAATTTAAGGAAAAATTCGGGAGAAGAAAATAATAACGAAAATTTTGCCAGAGAACTGACAAATAAAGCGGATATCTATGTCAACGAAGCTTTCTCGGTCTCGCACAGAGAGCACGCTTCCATAGTGAAAGCGCCGGAATTTTTGCCTCATTTTGCCGGATTTCGTTTTTTGGAAGAATATAAAAGATTATCAGAAGCTTTTAATCCGGAACATCCTTTCCTTCTTGTACTGGGGGGCGTTAAGTTTGAGACTAAATTACCCTTAGTGGAAAAGTTTTTAGAAGTTGCTGACTATATTTTTATCGGCGGCGCTTTGGCAGTCAAAGCTTCAGAAATGAGCATTGCCAATAATTCTAAAATTATTTTTCCGATCGGAGATTATGCCGCTTTAGACGCTAATGCTGAAACTCTTGAAATATTGGCTGAAAAAATAAAAGAAGCAAAATTTGTTTTGTGGAACGGACCTTTAGGGGATTATGAAAAAGGTTTTGTGGCTGGCACAGTGGCTCTGTCAAGAATGCTGGCTGAATCCAACGCTAAAATTATACTCGGAGGAGGAGACACTTTGGTCCTACTTAAACCTGAAATTAAAAAACAAATTTCCCCCCACGGCTTTATCTCTACCGCCGGAGGCGCCATGCTGGAATTTCTGGCCAACGGCACCTTGCCCGGAATTGAAGCTCTTAAATAAATTTTTGAATTTTTTCAGCGTTGGTCTTGAAATCCTTTGGATTTCCCTTAACCGCGGAGTTAGAGCCGCCCGCCTTGGCTGGATAAATCCAGACATGAGCATGCCCCACCTCATCGCCGATAATTTTTGAAAGTACCCATTCAGTGTCAAAAGCTTTTTGCTGGGCTTTGGCTATTTTTTGAACAATCTCAAAATACTTTCCTATATCTTCCACATCCCAAACCCAACGGTAATGTTTTTTAGGGATGACTTGGCAGTGGCCGGGGGATTGAGGATTAATATCCAGAAAAGCCATAAAATCCCCGTCTTCATAGACGGTGTAAGCCGGAATTTCTTTATTGGCTATCTTACAAAAAATGCAGTTTTTCATCCTATATATGATATCATCTTTTTTATGTCTAAGAAATACAGTGTCAAGCCGAAAACATCTGACAACTTGGTGGAGCAGCTTTTGCATAATAGAGGCATTAAATCAGAAAAGGAAAAAGAAATTTTCCTCCGGCCTGATTTTATAGATCATTTACATAATCCTTTTCTTTTGCCTGATATGAAAAAGGCAGTGGACAGGATTTTGCTGGCGATAAAAAACGACGAACGCATCGGCATCTGGAGCGATTATGACGCCGACGGCATTCCCGGCGGGGCTCTTCTCCATGATTTCTTCAAACTG
>JAZDOB010000024.1:0-4217 GCA_043799105.1 Candidatus Zambryskiibacteriota bacterium | reverse complement strand
CGTGTCGGACCCCAGAGCTCCCAGAGCCATATTTCCCGCCACAGCGGCCGCAGAGCCCCCTGAAGAGCCCCCAGCCACTCTGGAAGCATCATGAGGGTTTTTAGTTACCCCAAAAGCCGAATTTTCGGTAGAACTGCCCATAGCAAATTCGTCCATATTTGTCCTGCCCAAAAATATCGCATTTTGGTCAATCAATTTTTGAGTGGCGGTGGCGGTGTAAGTGGCGCGATAATTTCCTAAAATTTTGGAAGCGGCACTCACTCTCCTGCCCTTAATTAAAATATTATCTTTTATGGCAAGGGGAATGCCTGTGAGCTCGCCTGATTTGCCGGCATCAATGACTTTCTGCGCTTCCTCTGTTTGCTTCAAGACATCATCATACACCTCCAAAAAAACATTGAGTTCTTTGTTTTTATTTTCAATATTTTTGAGATAGCTTTCAGCCAATTCTTTAGCAGAAATTTCTTTTTTATCCAGAAGTCTCCTCGCCTCTTTTATTGTAAGTTTTTCAATTTCCATAATTCATAATTCTTGATTCATAATTCATCCTTTACATTATTTTTTTCACTTTCAAATAATTATTCTCACTATTTGGAAATTCAGTAATCAGCTCTTTGCTGTGAGTTTCCGACTCTGTCGGGTTTTCATCTTCCCGCATTACATTGACCTCACCCCGCACTATCGTGTCGCCCTCTCCTTTCGAAGGAGAGGAAACGCGCGATATTTCTGCAACTTCTGAAACTTGCCCCACATAATCCAAAATGGCGTCCATCTCGCCCGCCAGGTTCTCCATTTCTTTTTCTTCAATATCAATCCTGGCCAAATCGGCCAATTTTTTAATTTCTTCTTTGGAAATCATAGTCTAATAATACTTCATTTTTAAGAATTCGTCATTTTGCAAATCGTTAAATATTATGATTTAATGATTACGGAGGTGCTGAGATTATGGAGAAACCTATTGTCCTTTCCAAGCGCAGAATGGAGCTTGGAATTTCTGTGAAAGAAATAGCCCATTTTGTGGGCGTATCAACATCGACAATTTATCAGTGGGAGAATGACAGAGATGGAATCAGTGGGATCTCACTCTCCCTTCGTCCCAAGGTCGCGGAATTCTACCAGATTCCCACCAGTGATTTGGAAGATTTCTGCAACACTTTCAACCGGCGCAGAGAAAACTTTAAGGAAGCTCTGGCGTCTGTCAGAAAAAAACAAAGAGGACCGAAAACGGGAACAAAAAACCGCGGAAGACACAGCGTGCGCAAAGTAATGGTGCGGTTCTAAACAGGAGACGCGAGTATTTTCAAAAACTCGTCTTCGTTGAGCACTTGGACCCCGAGTTCAAGTGCTCTTTCATATTTACTGCCGGGATTTTCGCCGGCAATAACAAAGTCAGTCTCCTTGGAAACGGAACTAGAAACATTGCCGCCGAGCGCCCGTATTTTTTCTTTCGCTTCATCTCTGCTCATATTCGAAAGCGTGCCGGTTAGTACGAAAGTCTTTTCAAAAAGACTTGACTTTGTTTTATTTCCTCCTTGTTGCGCCTCCTTAATTATTGAAATGCGGCGCAACAATTTTTCTAATAATTTTCGGTTTTCTCTATTTGCAAACCAGTTTATTATTGATTGTGCAACGATGGGCCCCACCCCTTCTATTTTTTCTAATCTCTCCATTTTTGCTTCTTTTAATTTTTCAATCGCCCCAAAATTATCCGCCAAAAGATACGCCGTCTCTTCGCCCACATTGGATATTGAAAGGGAAATTATGAGCCGTGGCAAAGTCACATTTTTTGCTTTTTCAATTGACAACAGAAGATTATCTACCGATTTCTCGGCAAATCTTGGCAAAGTCAGCAGATCTCCCTTTTTCAGAGTAAAAATATCATCATAGGAAGAAATAAGGTTGGCATTTAATAGAGCATCAATTATTTTGGGCCCTAATCCGTCAATGTCAAAAGCGTGTTTGCCTGCGAAGTGATAGAATCTCCTCTTTTTTTGGACGAAAGAGTCTTTGTTTTTGCATCGCCAGGCGGCCTGACCTTCTATTCTTTCTATACTTCCGTCTTCGCCACAATCCGCCACAGACAAAGGCCATACGAATTCTTTTTCTTTGCCGGTGCGCATTTCTTTCATCACAGAAACTATGTCGGGGATAACGTCTCCCGCTTTTTGTAAAATAACCGTGTCCCCAATGCGCACATCCAACCTTCTAATTTCATCCTCGTTGTGCAAAGTTGCCCGCGAAACGGTAGAACCAGCAACCAAAACAGGACGTAAGTGGGCCACTGGAGTAAGCACCCCCGTGCGACCAACTTGCAAAACAATGTCTTCAACCACCGTAGTCACCTGCTCTGCCGGAAATTTGAAGGCAATGGTAAAACGCGGGGCTTTGCCGGTAAACCCGAGCATATTTTGATATTTTGTTTCGTTTATTTTTACGACAATCCCGTCAATCAAATAATCTTCTTTATCTTTTTTGTTTCGCCAAGATTTCCAAAAGTTTATTACCTCTTTTATATCCTTACAAAGTTTGAAATTTTTATTTACTTTGAAGCCAAGCTCTTGCAAAAATTCCAGCTCTTCGGTCTGGGTTTGGGGCATATCCGCCTTCGCTGAAGCTACGGCGGACAAGTCATAAATAAAACTATCCAACTTCCTCTCGGCTACGATTTTAGGATCAAGCTGGCGTATGGTACCGGCGGCAGCGTTTCTGGGATTGGCAAAAAGCATCTCTCCTTTTTTTTCCCTTTCTTTGTTTATTTTTTCAAAACTTTTCTTGCCGAGCCACACTTCCCCTTCTACGATAATACCAATTGGTCTCAAAAGTTTTAGAGGCACCGAATTTATGGTTTTGATATTATTGGTCACATCTTCGCCTGTAACTCCGTCTCCCCTGGTCGCCGCCCTCTTCAAGATTCCTTTCTCGTATTCAAAAACTATTTTGAGCCCGTCTATTTTGAGTTCGCAAGTATAGTTTATATCTATTTTATTTGCTGCCCCGATTTCGCTAAAGCTACGGCGGGCAAGGAAATTTTTAACTCTCTTGTCAAAATCAAACATATCTTCTTCCGAAAAAGCATCGTTAAAAGACCATTGTGGTACTTGGTGTTTTACTTTTTTGAATTCCTTTATGGGTTGTCCGCCTACTCTTTGAGTCGGTGAATCAGCGGAAGCAAGTTCGGGATATTCTTTTTCCAGTTCAATCAGCTCATGAAGCAGAGAATCATAGGCCGAATCGTCTATTTCCGGTTTATCTAAAACATAGTATAAATAAGCATGGCGTTCAATCATCGCTCTAAGTTTCTCTATTCTTTGTTTAGCATCCTTTAAATTCATAAAATTATGATAACTCACCCTACCCTCTCTTACAACAAGAGAGGGTTTTCGAAAGCCCCCTTCTTTTGTGGTAAGAGAAGGGGGTTGGGGGATGAGTTATTAATATGTCACTTCTACCCCCCTCTCCACTCTTCTGGAACTGGAACCGCAAGTGTTATAACCGCGGGATTTTATGTAAGTCATAAGACGAGAACCGACATAATACTTCCTCACCGTCACAATGGCACAATGGGATACGGGGTTTGACCCCTTATCCATCACAAAACCAAAAGTGCTGGTCGGGTTTGTATCTCCACCTCCACCTATACGCGTGAGTGTACTTGTGCCAATGATTTGGCCGTTGGTTGTCATATCATTTGGAGTAGTGATGGTGCCAGCACAATTTATGGTTCTGGGAGAAGGAACTACGATAGTTGAGGTGGCAAATGCGTCCGTATATTGCGTCGGGGATGTCAAAGGTATCGGATATTTCGAACCCCAATAAAGAGCGCATTCCAGACCGGCATCGGCAGCGTAAAAAGCGTATTGAGAATCTCTGCCCGAAGTGGCAAATAAAGTGCCTTTTATTGTGATATTGACGACGGCAAAACTTATGAGGAGCAAGATGCCCATGATAACCACCGCTATAAATAATGTCATCCCTTTATTTCTCATATCCAATTAAACAAAAGTGTTTTGACTTTAAACTCTCTGGTTATCAAACCTTTTTTCCAAGAGACTTGTACTATAACAGCAATTTCATCCGCATTGACTGTTTCTATCTGTATTTCTCTCTTGAAATTGGTTGTATTGCCTGAACCGTAAGAATAGAGAAATGTGTCTGGGTCTTGCTTTAGATATTGAGTACAACTTCCCCAACCCCCGGTACCACAATCATAAATACTG
>JAZDOB010000007.1:0-4286 GCA_043799105.1 Candidatus Zambryskiibacteriota bacterium | reverse complement strand
TGGGCACCCGTTAATTCAATGTCGGTAGTCCAATATGTTGGCGCTCAAAAAGGCCTCCTCTCCCAAGAAGACATTCTGAAGTATCTCTCCTCTGCTCCCCAAGATTATAGGCCGCAGAAGATTATGTAATTTTTCGACCCCACCCCTCGCACCTTACGGTGCTCTGCCCCTCACCTTGCGAAGGTGAGGGGCGAGATTAATAAACACATTGACATTCTGATTATTAATGATATCCTGATAACGGGAGGATGCCATGTCTATCAACGGTATGAAAATACGAAATATCCAGAGTGAGCTCAAGCGAGTTCAGCGTAATCTGGAGGAGGCGCTGATAGTTGTCAAAGGTGCCGCCGAGGATATCGAGAAGCACCAGGAAGAGTGTGAACACAAGAAGACCAAGTGGTATTATGGTACGCCAAGGCACGAAGAATTATGCAGAAACTGCGGGAAGGTGATGAATTTTGCTCCTTCCGTATAAAACTTACAGATTTGCTAGGTTCGAATCACCAGATGGTTCGAACCTTTTCATTTAATAAAGAATACAATCTTATCTAATACTTTTTCCATATCTTGTTCAATTCCACTATTCCAGAATCTCAAAACCTTGTATCCAAGCTCTCTAAAATATTTATCTCTTACTTCATCATACTCTTTTGCTTCTTTTGTATTATGAACTTCTCCGTCAAGTTCAATAATTAATTTTTTCTCGGGACAATAAAAATCCAAAATGTATCCTCCGATACTATATTGTCTCCTAAATCTTGGGCCAAGTTTTCGATTTCTTAGTCTCTCCCACAATAATTTTTCTTGAGGAGTTGAGCTTTGCCGGAGTTCTTTTCTTCGGTCTCTTAATTCTAATATGTTGTGAAATAATTTCATAATTCTCATCCTCACCCCTTATCCCCTCTCCTAGTACTAGGAGAGGGGGCGAGCATTCATTACTTTTAGTTGAGATCTAGATTGGGGTGAGGACTTTCCTCCCCATCACCCTCTCCACCGCTTTTTCTATACTTGAGACACCCATACCATAATATTCAATGAGTTCTTTGGGAGTGCCTGACTGGCCATATTTGTCGTGAACGCCGATGAGCTCCATGGGCACAGGACAATTTTGGGCCAAAACTTCAGCTATGGCAGAACCCAAACCTCCGACAACTTGATGTTCTTCAACACTCACTATTGCACCCGCTTCTTTGGCTAAATCTTTTATGGCTTCAAAATCCAAAGGTCTCACACTCGAAATATTTAAAACTTTTACTGAAATCCCTCTCTCGGCAAATTTTTGAGCAGCCATTATTGCATTATAAACAAGAGGGCCGGTTGCAATAATGCCGACTTGAGCGGTCATAGGCGGAGCAAAAAATACTTGGGCTTTACCTATTTCAAAAGGGGTTTCCTCGGTGGTTATAATCGGAGTTTTTTCACGGGCAAGTCTTATATAAGTCGGTTTGCCGTTTGTCGCGGCGACAAGCGTTGCTCTTTTGGCTTCAATAGCATCGCAAGGCGAAAGCACTATCATATTTGGCAAAACTCTCATCAAAGCGATATCTTCCAGGGCTTGATGAGTCGCTCCGTCGGGTCCCACGGCTATTCCCGCGTGACTGCCTACTATTTTTACGGGTCTGTCATTTAAAGCTATGGTTGTCCTGATCTGTTCCCAATTGCGCCCGGGGCTAAAAACAGCATAAGAAGCGACGAAAGGAATCTTGCCCATGGTAGCCATTCCACTCGCCACTGTCACCAAGTTTTGCTCGGCTACACCCACTTGCACAAACCTTTCCGGATACTTTCTGGCAAAGTGAATCATTTGTGTTGACTCGTTCAAATCAGCACAAAGCCCTACTACATTTTTGTCTCCGTCTGCAGCCAAAACTAATCCCTCGCCAAAACCTTTGCGAGTAGTTTCTTTTTCCACACTTTCCTCAAAAATTTTTGTATTAAGTTTTAGATCGTAATTCAGCATCTATTTTAATTTCTTTAGTTCTTTCAAAGCTTTCGCGCCTTCTTCTTTATTTGGCGTTTTGTCATGCCATTTATAATTGCGTTCCATGAAAGAAACTCCCTTACCTGAAATGGTGTTGGCGATGATAATGCTGGGCCTATCAAAAACAGCCTGCGCCTCGCCAACCGCTTCTACAATTGCTTGAAAATTGTGCCCGTCAATCGTCTGCACGTGCCAATTAAAGGCCTCCAATTTTTGCTTCAATGGCTCAAGAGGCATTATGTCCTCGGTGTACCCTTCAATTTGAATATTGTTTCTGTCTATTATGACTGTCAGATTTTGCAATCTCTCTTTGGCGCCGAGCATCACTCCTTCCCAAGTATTCCCTTCATCAAGCTCTCCGTCGCTTATGATGCAGTAAAATTGTTTTCCCGAATGTTTGCCGTGGTCAATCTTATCTGCGAGGCACATCCCCACCGCCTGAGAAAGCCCGAGGCCAAGGGGTCCCGACGAAGTTTCAATAAAAGGCAAAAACTTCCTATCGGGGTGGCCTTGCAATCGTGAGCCGAATTTCCTTAAAGTTTTTAGTTCTTCCAGTTTGAAATACCCACTGTGCGCCAATGTGGCGTAATACACAGGGCAGATATGACCGTTCGAAAGTACAAGTCTGTCTCTCTCCTCCCACATCGGATTTGTCGGGTCGTGTCTCAATACATAAAAGAAAAGGGCAGTGAAAATGTCAGCCATCCCGAGCGCTCCGGCAGGATGCCCGCTGCCCGCTTCCACGAGCATTTCAATAACCGACTGGCGTATTTCATTGGCCTTCCCCCCCATCCATATTATTTTTTCATCTGTCAGCTGATGCATTTTATAAATTTTGAAGTTTGGTGATAGCCTCTTTGGCGCTCGGCGCATTGAAGATGGATGAAGTGGAAACGAAGCGTGTGACACCGACTCTTTTTAGTTCAGGGATGGTTTCTTCGCTTACTCCTATGTCAATCTGAATTTCGGTGGACGGATGCCTATCATGAAAATATTTTATCTTGTTTATGACCGAGTTATCAAACTCCGCTCCGCTATGGCCGACGACATTATTGCCCATAAATTGGATGAAATTGACTTGGGGAAGAAAGGGTTCCAGCAAATCAACATCTACCGATGGTTTTATGCCCAAGCCCGCTTCACACTCCAAATTTTTTATAGTCTCAAGACATTCTCTTATGTGATCGGTGGAATCCACGTGGATAACAAAACTTTTGGCGCCTAACGAAAGGAAATCGCTCAGGTATTCAATCGGGTGGAAAACCATCATATCTATTTCCAAAATGAAATCGTCAATATAGGGGAACTTCTCTTCGCCTCTGGAAAGTCTCAAAAGATCATCGGAATTTTTATCTATGAAAGGCCAGGTTTTGACGGGAGCATATCCACCATCCACAATATCTATCTGCACTTTTTTGACTAATCCCAAAACTTTGCTCAGCTTTTCTCTGATCATGTTTAAATCTCGTGGTATTACGGCTGGAATTATTTCAATCATGAAAATATTTTTTAATTTTCAATTTTAGATATTCTTCTTTTGTGGCGCTCTTCATCGGAAAACGATGTCTCTAACCAAAGCTTGACCGCCTCTTTTGCTTCATCTAGCGAAAGAAATCTCGCTCCGAGCGACAAAACATTTGCGTTATTGTGTTCGCGGGACAATTTCACTACTTCTAGATTACCCTTGCCCGCCGAAGCTTCAGCGGAGGCGGGGCCATAATATTCAACAGCCCTCACGTTAGGGAATTTGTTTGCAACAATCGCCTCTCCTTGACCGCTCCCCCCCAAAACTATCGCCCTTCGGCCTTCTGGGGCCTCTGACACGGCTTGGGCGGCTTTTTTTATGAATTCGGGATAATCGTCGTTGGGGTTTAATTCATAAGCTCCGCAATCTTCCACTTCAAATTCCAACCCTTTTACATACTCAATCAGAGCATTTTTCATCTCAAATCCCGCATGATCTGCTGCAAAAAATATCTTCATATTACAAATACTCGCCAATTTTAAGAACGTGTTTTATGAGCGTCGCAGTATATCCCATCTCGTTGTCGTACCAAGCGCAAACTTTTACCAGAGTTTTATCTACTACTCTTGTCAGTCCCAAATCAGCAATTGAGCCGTAAAGAGAGCCTATGATATCGCTGGAGACAATTGGATCTTCGGTCACAGCAAAAATACCCTGCCATCTTTCTTCGCGAGAAGCGTCTTTAAGGATTTTATTTATTTCCTCGACACTCGTTTCTTTTTTTGAGATAAACGTCACGTCAACAATAGAGCCGGCAACGATCGGCACTCGCATTGC
>JAZDOB010000023.1:0-12314 GCA_043799105.1 Candidatus Zambryskiibacteriota bacterium | reverse complement strand
CTTTCTGAAGCCACTTTTAACATTCCCTCTGAAGCATCAATACCAGTGTAGTCAAAATTATTATCAACGAAAACACTTGCATCTCTACCCGCCCCACACCCCATATCCAATACTTTATTCCCATCAATTAAATTTTTATATATTTCAAATTCGTCTGTCCAAAAATGTGCAAAATGTCCCTTGCTGTATTTGGGGGCGATTTTGTTATAGGTGTCCATGGTTTTTTCTTTGTCTGTTTTCATAAACAAGGTTCTAATGTCTCTTATTCTATCCAAAAATAATCTTTAAGGCGGGTTGCCCTTCGCTACGCTCAGGACTCTCGCAAAATATAGTCGCTCATAAATGAGCTCCTTATTTTGCGGAGGGTGAGAGATTCGGACTCTCGGTGGGTTGCCCCACACACGCTTTCCAAGCGTGCGCACTAGACCGCTATGCGAACCCTCCCGGGTACAAACAATTTACCACTAAATTGTTCTTTTGAAAAATTATTTCAACGCCAGAAAGGTGTTTACATAGTGGATGGCTATACCGCCGAAGTTGGGATGGGAATCAAAGACGCCGTTTATTTTTTGAATTTCTCCGGAGAGATATTTTTTGGAAGTGTTGTAAAAAGTTATATAAGGAGGAGGAACATCGCCGGTCTCCTGAGCGATTATCACTTTGGTTTTGTAAGCCCCTCTTTTTGCCGTTTGCATCTCGTTGGCCGATATCTCTATCGCGCCGTCCTCACCCTCGGCGAAGTTCCTGTAAGACATAACTATGATTGAACTCCCTTCTCTCCTGTCCAAAATATTTAGCAGATGTTTGAAAGTATAAGTTTTTATACCATTGTACGAAAACTTGGGAGTCATTTTGTCTTTTTCATCATAAAAATCCGGCACTACCACAGAGAATTTTAAATCGCTATCAGTGAGATAGCTTTCTGTACTATCAACAAGCGCGACAAAATTTTTCAAAACAGAAGCCGGATCTTCTTTATATGAGTCCAGAAGATACGGCTCAATGTCATATTGAAATCCGCGAAACTTATTTTCACGCGTGACGTTGAAATTTTTGACGTAATTTACGACGGCAAAGGCCTTGTAAACATTGTCTCCTTCCGCCCAATTTCTCCAGCCGGCTTCAGCGTCAACGGCGATGCCCTTGTATTTGGCGCGCACGATGAAGTCTTCCAAAATATTTCCGAATATTTCTTTCTGCCTCTCCCTCGCTTCGCCCTTCGGCATTACGAAAATATCCAAGTAAGAGTCAACGGAGACATATATTACATTAACACCGTCTCTCTCTGCATCGGTGAGTATTGACTCCACATATTTGGGAGTCATCTGCATGATGGGAGTCCAAACCCAGCTGCCGTATTCTTTTGTCCCTCCGGAGGGAGTTTTTGTGAAAAATCTCACGGCTCTGGCTACTGCAGCGATTTGGTTTGAAAATAATGAAGGGGCGCGGGGAGCCAGTGTATCAAAAGCGATATCTTTAAATTTGAGATTGGTTGAGATTGCGTTTTGAGTTATGTTCTTGTCGGAGTATTGGGAAATCTGTGTGTCTATAATATTTGAATGGGGAACTGGCTTTTCACTATTTATAAAAAATAAAATCAGCGCGCCAAAAAAGCAAACCACTAACGCTCCCGCAACAAAAAACTTTTTTGTTTTTTTAATTTGCCTCCCTTTTCTCACTCTTATATTATAGCCAAAAAATGTTTTTTCTGGTAAATTACTTGGGTATTAGTGTGCGCGGTTAGCTCAGTTGGCAGAGCGCGTCATTGACGTTGACGATGTCAGAGGTTCGAGCCCTCTACCGCGCACAAATGAACATAGTGAATTTGTAGCGGGAGCAAGTGTGGCTTGCGTTAGAGGGCGAGAAGACCTTGAGTATATCGCACGGAACGCAGTGAGTACGATACGAAAGGTGTACTGATCCTGTAAGGATTGAGATCCCTCTACCGCGCACAAATTTTACAAATCAAAACTATTTGACAGCCCCGGCGGCGTTGATGCGGCCGTAACCGTAATCGATGTCTTTGCCCCGCTTGCCCAAATCTTTAGCTGTGCCAAACAGAGCGCTTTCTATTTGAGACGGGCTGTAGGCGTCGTGAGCAGATTTAACGAGAGCCACCACGCCGCTAACCATAGGCGTGGCCATGCTTGTGCCACTCCACGAGGCGTAGGAATTGCCCAAAAGGCTTGAAAAAATACTTACTCCGGGAGCTGAAATATCAACGGCATTTCCTCTGCCCGAAAAACTGGCGACTCTGTCTTTGCTGTCTACCGCTCCCACAGTCGTCGAATAACTGATACATCCGGGAATGGAGACTCCGCGGGTGCCGTTGTTGCCGGCGGCGGCTACTACAACCACGCCATTGTCACGAGCGTACTTTATTGCCGCGGTCATCTCCGGCAAAATATTGTCGCAATATCCTTTTTTGTAAGTATAGGGATATGAAGTGCCCAAACTCAGATTGATAGCATCAACTTCAAAATTATCAACTGCCCAATATATGGCGACAACCACATCGCTGAAATAACCGGCTCCGTTTAGGTCAAGAACTTTTCCCGCAACTATTCCGGCGTCAGGAGCTACTCCCCTTGCTTTCGGATCCACTCCATCAGCCGTGATAATGCCGGCAACATGGCTGCCGTGGCCGTTGTCATCAAGGGGGTCGTCATCATTATTGACGAAATCTTTTCCTCCCAAAAAGCTAGTGGATAATTCGGGATGGTTGGAATTGTACCCCGTATCTAAAACAGCTATCTTACTTCCCGCGCCGGTGTTCCCTCCGGCTTGCACCGCATTGGCCCCTATCTGAGTATTGGCTCCGGAATCCTGGGCAAATACGCGCACGTCTTCTTTGAGGGATAAAATTTCCGCTACCCCCTTTGGACATTTCAGTGATCTCAAATTTTTCACTTCCCTTAACACCGCGCATCCGAGAGACACTGCTCTTTCCACCTCTCTCGCCGTATTGGATACCACCCGCACTTCTCTTTCCGGCCGCTCCGGTCTTTCTGGTCTCTCAACTGCCGCCAGGACATCGGTGCCGGCAAAAACAACAATCAAAAGAGCAAGCGCGGCAAAAAATAGAATTTTTTTAGACATAATATTGAGTTAGCTCTTAAATTCCCGTCACCTTATATGATAGACCGGGGGGCGGGAATTGCAAGCCCCGGCAGTTGACTCCCACACTTATATATAAGTGCGGGGATTGACATTTGACTGGCTATCATTAGTATACAAAACGAGAAAAACCCAGAATGGGTGCTAGATCTTCCCAGCACCACTTTTACAGTAATACAGGATTGTTGTAAAAGTGGTGCTGGGTTTCCCCGATCCAGCGCCCATTCTGGGCTTTTTGTTGCAGTTTGGGTGGAAGCCGGTTTGATGACATAATTATAACAAACCAAAGTCAAATCAAGCAATTCACAACGGGGGATTGACATTATTTTCAATTCTTCTAGGATTAAGACGTTACAGAATTAACCTTCTTTCGGGGAAAGGGAAGGCAAAAAGTGAAGAAGGAGATGTTTCCCCAATTCTTCGCACAAAAAAATATTGATTTGCTAAACAAAAGAGCCGCTTTGCGAATTTTTTCGCGTGAAGCGGATTTTTTGTTTGGTCGATACTTCCCCGCCAGATGCGCTTGGTATGCATACTCCGGCGGGGATGTTGTATTTATTAGAAATCCCGTAAAAGAATTTATTCAAATTCTAACGGGACAGGTTAATTAAAACAAAGATATGAAAAAACTTATAGCTTTAGTTGCAGTCGCAGCTTTCGTTTTGACAGCTACTCCAGCTTTGGCTTGGTACGGCGGCGGTAGTGAAATTGAAGTTGAGAATGACAATCATGCTGTTGTTATAAATGATACTACGGCTGTTGCCAATACTGGCGGGAACACTGCTTATGGTTCTGGTGGAGTTGGGGGCAACGCTATGTTTGGTAGCAACGCCAATGGCGGTAGTGGTTCCAACAGCGGTGATATAGACACCGGAACCGCAGTTGCTAAGGCCAAAACAGTCAATGTTGTAAACAGCAACGTTACATCTGTCAAAGTTCCCTGCCGATGCAAAGGCGATATTGAAGTTGAAAATGATAATGGTGCATTCCTAAAAAATGACACTGTTGCATCCGCAGACACAGGATACAACATTGCCGGGGGCGATGGGGGCAATGCAGGAACAGCAAAATTTGGTAGCAACGCCAATGGTGGTAGTGGTTCCAACAGCGGTGATATAGACACCGGAACCGCAGTTGCTAAGGCCAAAACTGTCAATGTTGTGAATACCAACTTGACTCGCATCCGAAGATAATCTTAGTTCTTTCCGAAAGGCCCGCACTGCGGGACCTTCGGGAGAGTTTTCAGGGGGAAAGAAAGTTGTCCAGAGGGGAAAAAGAAATTATAAGTAATCTTAAAAACATGAATCCCGTTAGAAGTTCAGACTGCTAACAGGATTCAGCAAAAGCAAAATATATGAAAACTTCTAACGGGATGAAAAAAATATTATTAATAACAACTTCTGTACTGGTGCTGTTTTCTGTCGCCCAAATCGCATCAGCAGATACTTTGTCGGTTGTAAGCGATGCGAGCACACCAATCATAGGTGTCTACAATAAGGCCGGTGGGGCCTCAAATTATGTCTCCACTTCATTTAACGCCGTGGTAGCCGCCGAACCAACCAACTACCCAACGACTTATGCTGTCGGGGCTTTAAATTCGGTTTGGGACAACGGGACTGGTCTGTATTTCCAAAATACAAATCCTGATGCTGAATGGATTTGGGAGACTGAACGGGCAGAGGGTCCGTCGAGCTATGCCCCTAGCAATCCGCTTTATGATGCAGATGCCTCCAAATACGGCCGCGTAGTGGTCTTCGAGAAAAAATTTACCCTTACGGGCGCTCCTCAAGACAGCACATTAAATATCGCAACTGATAACGGCTGGGAGGTTTGGATTAACGGAGTACTTTTGGAAAGATCTTCAACAGCCGCGGACGGATGGGTAGAATCTAATCTGCACGAAAATTTCCTGAATACGACTAACTGGCAAAATGTGAGACACGTTAATGTTCTTGCGTCTATGCTCACTTGCGGTGAAAATACAATCAAGATTTTTGCAGGCAATGAGTATTTTGCAGAAGACGATGCTCCTAACTTTTCACCGGCATTCACTTCAAATCCATATCGTCAGTACAATCCGGGCGCTTTGATTTTCAAAATGGATGTGTCTTATGATGCTGCATCTCCGTGCTGTCCAAAACCAAAATGCTGCGGGGGTAAAGTGGAGGTCAAAAATAGAAATAGCGCGGTGATTATAAATAGCACGAGCGCTACTTCCAATACTGGCAATAATTTTGCCGGAAGCAATGGCGGTAGTGGCGGTTCAGCTTTTGGCGGCAGCAATGCTAACGGAGGCAACGGTTCTAACACAGGAAGCATTACTACCGGCGACGCGAAAGCCAAAAGCAAGACGATAAACATTATTAACACAAACGCAACGCGCATTAGGAGATAGTCTTGAAGAAGGTTCTCGCAAGAGGACCTTCGGAATGAGCTCAAAATAAAAATATTTCGAGCTCATCCGGAGAAAAAACAATGAAAGCTCTTTTGACAATTTTGTTTCTGTTTTTGCTTCCGACACTTGCTTCGGCGGATTATGTGGAGATTATAAATAATGTCTCTTCTTCCGCTTCCACTGGAGGAAACAGCTCTTCAAGATCTAGCGTCAAAGTTTACACGGAAGTAAACGGAGAAGTGATTGAGGACTTCCAAAAAGAGGTGCAAGGCCCGGGGGGAATAAATTATGAAGCGGAGAAAAAGTTTGAAGGAGGAAAAATTGAAACAAAAGTGGAAGTAAACACAGACGTGTCAAAGTCGGACTTTGACACTAGTAAAGAAGAAGAAAGTGTGTCAGAAGCGACAAGTTCTTTAGAGGCGAAAGTGTCAAAGTCGGACTTTGATACATTTAGAGAAAGGATAAGGTATATATTTAAATATGTATTTTCATTATTCAAATTTTAATAGATACAAAATAACCAAGATTGCATTCTCGGTGTTTTTGATTGTCGGTATTTTGAACTGGACCTTTGTGCCCGGCACAATTTCTTTTGCTGAAGCCGACTCCGCTGGAAGCTACGTCGAGCCAAAGGGGGATGCTCCTCCGGCTGAAGCGGTAGTAGAGACTCCGCCAGCATCAGAGACTCCCCCGCCAAGCGAAACTGTCGTTGATACGGGCGATGCCATCTCCCAGACCGAAACTCAAAACGACGTTAACACGACCGAAGTGAGCACTGAATCGGGAGTTGCACAAGGGGCGGAAGTGAGTTCGGCTGAGACAGATTTGAATGTCCAAAATGAAAGTGGAGCTGAAGTTCAAAATACATCTGATACTGCCGCCGAGACGGGTACCAACGGAGCCGACGGGGGAAGTGGTGATGCAACAATAAATACCGGAGACGCGGTTGCAAATGCCGATGTCGTCAACACGATAAACACAAACATAATTGAATCAGAGGGTGATATTATCGTTGGGGGAGATTCCCTCGGCAACTCTTCTCTGGATTTGCGTGATGACTTTGGGGGCGGGGGCGGCGGCTGTGATTCTTGCCTCGGAGATATTTCAATAACAAATCAAAATACCGCCACAGCGACAAACAATGTCATTGTGACTGCTGAAACAGGGGGCAACAACGCCTCTGGCGCCGGTTCGGCGACAATAACGACGGGCGATGCCTATGCGGCGGCTAATGTTGTCAACATTGTTAACACCAACATTATAAAATCAAACTACATTCTTCTGGTTTTCAATAACTTTGGCGACTGGTCCGGGGATCTGATTTTCCCTAACGGGGACTTCTTTAAGAATTTCTTTTCTGGCTTTGCTTCCGGCTGCCCCGCTTGCGGAGGAGATGTTGATATTTCAAATAATAATAGCGGGAGCGTCTCAAGCTCTGTCAGCACCTCAGCTGACAGCGGAGGAAACACAGCGGAAGGCGGTGGGGCCAGCGTAAATACAGGAGACAGCGCGGCTTCTTCAAATGTTTTCAACCAAATCAACACAAATATTTACGGTCGCTCGTCGTTTTATCTGAAGATTAAAGTTTTTGGCGATTGGAGCGGAAGCATTTTCAACTTGCCGGAGAACATAGCTTGGGGCAGAAGCGGAGATGACATAATTCTTTATGATAGAAATGACGGCAGTCCTTTTGAAAACGAGGGGTTGGTTTCAAATAATGGCAATGATCTATCGGTACAAAACACGAACAGCGCCGATGTTTCAAATAATATACAAGTAAGCGCCTCAACAGGAAATAATAGTGCGAGTGGCGGAGATGCCAGTATTATAACGGGTAATGCCTATGCTGTGACCAACGAGGTCAATATCGTAAATACGAACATAATAAGTTCCAACTGGACGGCGGCTCTGGTAAATATATTTGGCAACTGGCAAGGCAACCTGTCTTTTGGCCAGCCCGACCTTTGGATAGGTACGATAGCCGAATCTGCAAGCGTTCTGACTCCAGGCGGTATGGTCAAATTCATAACAACCATAAAAAACAACGGTGATGCCACAGCGAGCGGCATTAAAGTATTAACCAAACCACAGTCTTCCCATCTAAATATTATAGGAGATACTGAATGGTTTCTCAGTCCGTTGGCTGCCGGAGAATCAACGGAAGTGTCTTATTACGGAGCAATCAGTGGCGGTCTTCCTGAGGGACAAACCAGTGTTGTCAACCAGACGTCGGTTTCTCTCCGAGAGACCGATGGAAACCTAGATGATAATACGGATGTTATAACTCTTTCTGTTTATACACGGGGAACTGTTATGTTGCCCTACACTTCCCGTTCATTTTCTTATCCTGATTTGGAAATTATAAAAACACATGCTATTCCAAGTTCAATTAATGTTGGCGGAGTAGAAATGGTTCCCTTTGGCGGTTCGGCTGATTATAAAATAACAGTTAAAAATCACGGGGGCTCGGCCTTTGAGGGCGTCCTCTTTGACCAGCTCAAGAACGAAGCCGGAGAAATAATAAACAAACAGAGTTGGGATTTGGGGGAAATTTTGCCGGATGAAGAAATCACCCTTACTTATACCACAGAGTTTACAGAAGAGACTGCCGCGGGAACTTATACAAATTATGCCTGGGTAGAAGCCCTAGGGGGAGATTATTCTTATGATCCGGCGATAGCCTCAACGGCCGATTCCAATATCGCTTCAGACAAAGTCGTGGTGGCTGAAAAACCGGTAGCCGAAGTTGAGGAAAAGAAAGAAAAACCTGTGGGAGAAGTTCTGGGTATATTCAATGAAGATGCGTCCATAATGAGTCAAGAAGAGCAGTATATGGAATTTTTGGGAGGATTTTGTATGGAAGAAAAAAATAATAAAATTCCTTTGAGTGTTTCCCAGAGCATTCTGCTCGGCTTGTCCTTTATTCTCATTATGAAAAGAAGGAAAGATATTCCCCACAACATGTTTCTAATCTAAATCGTGTTATAATCTCGTAATGAAAGGTAAGCATAAAGAGATTATGAAATTGAAAATTGCTATTGCTTGTTTGGTTATCTTGGTTGTTCTGGCGGGGGTCGTCCCTTCTTTTAGAACTGGCGTGCTTGATTCTCTTTCGGCTATTTACGCAGCCGTTTTGGTTAATCTCACCAACCAAAACAGGGTAGCGGCAAACATCTCGGAGCTCACTGTTAATCCTCTTTTGGAAAAAGCGGCCCAGATGAAGGCCGATGATATGGCAAGCAAAAGCTATTTTGCTCACAATACCCCCGACGGCAAGACACCCTGGTATTGGTTTGGGCAGGCGGGATATAAATATGTTTACGCTGGAGAAAATCTGGCTGTCAATTTTGAAAACAGCGAAGATGTAGAGACCGCCTGGATGAACTCCCGAGGCCACTTTTTAAACATTATGAATCCCAAATACACTGAAATTGGCATTGCCACCTCCACCGGTATTTACAAGGGCAGGGAAGCCGTCTTCGTTGTCCAGATGTTTGGCGCGCCGGCTAAATAATTTACCCCCGTCTTTTTTAAAAAGCAGAAGAGGCGAGTGGCATGCTCGCCTCCGTTCTTGGTCAATATTCCTCCTCTCTGATCCGCGATTTAATTTTGTAAGAAGTGTCTTGCATAATTTGGACCCAAATATTTCTGGGGATTCTGTTTACAATCTCCCTGAAGTGGTACAAACCGTCTTCCCTATAGACTATTTCTTCCATCTGCAAAAACTCCTGGAACGCGGATTTAAGTTCTTGGAGTTCTTTATCGCCAAAGTTTCTTGCTTTGGCGTCTGCAAATGCGTCACGGAAGGCTTTTTTCTGCATCTCAAGTATGGCGTTTCTTACATCTTCTCTATTTCCTTCCATATGATCTCTCCTCTCTTTCCGGAAACAACGATACCATTTTTGCAATTTCTGTCAATACTAGACGCTCAGCGTCTAGTATAGTTTTTTATAAAAAATGTGACGTTATTTCTTTTGCAATTCCAAATAGATATTTTCCAGAGCTTTGACTGCATCTCCTACGGCTATGTTGCTTTGATGATACAGAGTGTCGGTGCAATCACCGGCGGCCCAAATGCCTTCCTTACTCGTCCTTTGAGTTTTGTGGTCTATCTTTATGCGCTTGTATTCATCCATTTCAACCAGACTATCGATGAAATCCGTAGATGGAACATGCCCGATTTCGACAAATATTCCATCCGCTCCAATTTCAACATTATCTACAATATCTACAAAGGGCGCGCTTCTTTTGTAAACCAGAGACTTAACAAAATCTTTTCCTTTGATTTCAACTGGTACGGCGTTGGTCAGAGCTTTCATCTTGGGGTTGGCCAATACTTTTTCTACCGTAACTGGATCTGCGCGAAATTCTCCGCGACTCATCAGGGTAACACTTTTGCAATAGGCGAGCAGTTGGGCCGCCGTTTCAAAACCGGCGTTGCCTCCGCCGACCACCACCACGTCTTTGTCCGCGAAAAATAATCCATCGCAAGAGGCGCAATAACTTATGCCTTTGCCCTCAAATTCATCGGCTCCGGGAATATCCAACTTTTTTCTTCTGCCACCCGTGGCAACCAAAATAGTTTTAGCTTTATAAATGTCTTTGCCGGTAGTAACTATAAATCCATCTTTTTCTAAGCCGACGCTTTCGGTCGGCTCCCCGACCTTATGCGTCGGGGTATGCTCCAATTTGCTTACTTTTTCTCCTTCTTTGATATCAACAAAGCCGTCGGCATAAAATTTGATGTGCTCTTTAAGATTTTTGGCCAAATCAATACCGGAAATAGCTATAGTGCCTATCCAATTTTGGATCTCACTTGCTTCAACCGGCTGACCACCGAAGTTTTCGGCAATAAGCAAAGTCTTAATATGCTTTCTCGCCGCATACACTCCCGCCGCCGCTCCCCCCGGCCCTCCTCCTATAATAATTAAATCGTATTGCATGTTGGCATTATATCAGAAATTTATATTATCCCCAACCTAAAACTAATTGATTTTATGATATAATGTAAGTATGAATATGTTGCCAATATACTTTAAACCTATACTCTGGTCTTACCGTTTTTCAGACTGTGATCCTGTAAAAATGAAAAAAACCATCATTTCCCAGAGCTTAAACTATGGTTCAACTTTGCACTGGAAATGGATAAAATCTTTTTATGGGCAGAAAGAAGTTTTCTCGGTTTTTTCTTCTTTGCCAAAAACGGAAATAAAAGAAAAACCAAAGAAATTAGCAGAACTTTATTTTGCTTAAATATGCATTTAGAAACTTTGACAGAAAATGCAAGAAGGGTTTGGGATAAAATTCAAAATTTTGAAAATATCAAAAACTTTTATTTGGCTGGAGGTACAGCTTTAGCTCTGCAAATAGGCCATCGCATTTCGGTAGATTTGGATTTTTTTTCAGACCAGCCAATTAAAAAGACATTACTGAAAGATATTGAAGAATTTTTTGGGAAACCAGTGGAGGTTCTGGTGAAAAGCAAGGATGAGCTGACTATTGTTGTTGACGAAGTCAAAATTACTTTTCTACATTACTATTTCCCTTTAATCTATTCTCTGAAAAATGACAAAAATATCAAATTCGCCGATATATCAGAAATTTCTTTAATGAAAGCTTATTCTCTCGGCAGAAGGCAATCTTTCAAAGATTATGTGGATATGTATACAGTTGTCTCCAATAATTTAACGACCCTGAAATCGATTGTAGAAAATGCAAAAAATAAATACGGGGGAGTTTTCAATGACAGGGTTTTCCTGGAACAGCTGGTTTACGTGGATGACATAGAAGACGAACCTATACAGTGGATAAACAAACTAGTTTCAAAGGAGGAAATAAGAGATTTTTTTGAAATTAAAATCAAAGAATATTTTGATAATATTTGACAAAATAATATCAAATAAAATGTCTAAAAATTATGAGGTTATTTCAATTTTGACCTTCGGAGGAAGGCGGGCACGGCGCCCCATTCGTCATCGTCATCTATGATATTTTGTTTTTTTTCTTCAGATTCCTCTTCTTTTTTTTCACCCTTTTCGCTTCTGAATACGGTATTAAAAATTTTACCCTTTCCTCCGGCTTCTTCTCCTTCCTTATCACCGAACAAATTTTTCTTCATATATGTTTCCGGGAAACCGGAAGCGATGACGGTAATTTTCAGCTCGCCTTTCTTAAGCTTTTCGTCGCGCACTGTTCCAAATATAATTTTAGCATTTGGATCAACCGATTCGGTAATAAACTTGGCGGCATCATGTATTTCAAACATAGTGAGGTCGTCACCACCGGCAATTGAGAAGAGCACTCCTTTGGCGCCATTTATGGAAACTTCAAGAAGCGGGGAATTAATGGCCATCTTGGCTGCTTCCTCGGCGCGTTTTTCGCCACTGGCTCTGCCTATACCCATAAGCGCTCCGCCGGCACCCTCCATTACGGCTCTAACATCGGCGAAGTCTATATTTATAATACCCGGCATCGTGATAAGGTCCGAGATGCCCTCTACCGCTTGTTTTAAAATATCATCACACATGGCAAAAGCGTTCCTGGCAGAAGTTTCTTTATCAATGGTAGCCAAGAGTCTGTCGTTTGGAATAACTATAAGGGCATCAACCGACTGGCGAAGCTCTTCTAGGCCCGCTTCCGCCAAACGCATTTTTTGTTGGCCTTCAAAAGAGAAAGGCTTTGTAACCACACCTACAGTCAAAGCGCCCAGTTCTTTAGAAGTGCGGGCAATAACAGGACCGGCCCCGGTACCCGTACCTCCTCCGGACCCGTAGGCGATAAACACCATATCGGCTCCTTTGAT
>JAZDOB010000021.1:0-4978 GCA_043799105.1 Candidatus Zambryskiibacteriota bacterium | reverse complement strand
TGAATCCCGTTAGAAATCACGAAGATTAAAATTATGATAAATAAAATTAGCAGATTAAATAAAATAAAAGAGAGCGCACTTAGAATGTGTAATCTTCTATTTCTAACGGGATGAAAAATATTATCACAATCATTCTCATCGCTCTTGTCCTCATAGGAGGAGTTTTTATTTTTACTAAAAGGAGTCCAAAAACTGAAAATGGAAATATCGTCTCTGCAAACAACGTGACTGTAAAAGACGGGGTGCAAATAATAGAAATAAAAGCCAAAGGCGGATATTCTCCGAGGACGAGCATTGCAAAAGCCGGTATCCCCACGATTTTGAGATTTAGCACAAACGGCACTTTTGACTGCTCTTCAGCGATGAGGATTCCAAGCTTAAACATAAGCAGGAATCTGCCTATTTCGGGCCTGACTGATGTTGAACTGCCCACTCCTACCGCCGGCGCTTTGAGGGGCTCTTGCGGTATGGGCATGTATCCTTTTGAGGTTGTTTTTAATGATTAAGGGCAATCCACACAAAAGAGGTGCGGAGGTGTGGATTTGGTATAATATAAATATGGATCCCGTTAGAAGCTACGGAAATCAAAAGCGGGATTCTAAAATTATAATTAATTTAAGTAGTAAATTGCATTTTTAAAGATGTGATTTCCTGCTTCTAAACGGGATGGAACCGACAAATTCAGACTACAAACAAATGCTCACCGAGATAATCAAGAAACAGATTGTTATTTTGGGGCCTCAAATCGCTGTGCTCAAGGCCAGAGGTGTACCCGGACTTAAAGTTTCCGATGACGGGACGGTGATTGATGTTCAGGGGCCGGAGCAGGTTGTATTGCAAAAACTCATCGATGAATATGTGGCGCTTTCGGGAGAAATTGTCAAAAATGCGGTCAATTCCATTTTTGAAAAATATCCCTCCATTCAACATTAATTTATAAAAATATGAACAATTTTAATGTACAAATTCCCGATGACGGCTTCGCTTACGCTTCGGTATTTGCCGGTAATTTTTCCCTGCTCCTCTCCATAATTATAGGTGTCATCGCGACTTTTATTGTTTTCAGGGCTGCCAAGAAACTTGGAGGCGGATTATTCGGGTCTGTCCTCAATTATATAGGTATAGGCATGACTCTGATTGTTTTGGGTACTATCGCTACCGTTGTCGACCCGTGGTTTGTGGGCTTTGATTTTAATATTGTAAGTACGGTATGTTTCGCGATGGGGTATATATTTTCGGTTGTTGGTGCCAACAAACTTCTTAAAGGCATAATGAATAATTAAATGAATATCGCGCTTCCTTCAAGCGCCACAATGTTTCCTCTTTTTATCACCATACTTTTTGTGTTGGCGGTTTTGGTTTTTTATTTTTATTACTCTCTCAAAAAAAGAGAAAAAGAGATCACGAAAGAGAGGGAAGAGTCGACCAGAAATCTCTATGAACTGGCTATTCTTAAAGAATTAGGCGAACGCACCGGGTATTCTTTGAATGTGGAGGAAATACTTCAAATTATCACCGGCTCTCTACGGCAGTTTATTGACTACACGGCAGTCGGCTACATCGTCATTGCTCCGGAAAAATTAAAAATAAATACTCACATTGAAAAACCGGTAAGTGATTTGTTTATAAAAGAAATGAAGAACCGGATGATTGCTTCACTTTCCGCTCTGACCGACAAGTCCTTTGATTCTTTTGTGTTGGATGAAATTGTCTCTGGGGCAATTGTTATTGATGAAATAAAACAAAGCATCGGTTCTTTGTTTAATATTCCCATTGTAATCGGGGGCAAAGTGGTGGGGGTTTTGTCGGTGGCCCACATAGATTCCGGATTATATAAAGAGGAAGATATGACCATACTTTATAAGATTACCGGTCAGGCCTCGGAAGCTGTCTCTCGTTTGGAAGAAGTGGTTGAGATGGAAAAGGGCAAGCTAAATGCAATGGTGGAGAGCATGGAAGACGGGGTTCTTATGGTTGATGCTGAATACCGCATTGTGGTGGCCAATCCGGCTGTTAAAAAAATTATAAGGTTTAGTTCGACTGATAATGCGAATAAAGACCTAAACATTTTTAATTTCGTTGACGCTTTGGGCGGCAAGTTTGACATTCACGGCAGGCTGGAAGAGGCTCTGGTCAATAAAAAATCTTTTGTTTCAGAGAGAATAAATATAAATGATTCTTTTTTTGAAATAGGAGTTTATCCCGTTTTGCACTTTCTCGCAAAAGGAGGCAATCAAATACTGGGGGCGGTAGTGGTATTTAACGATATCACCCGCGACATAGAACTTGAGAAAGTCAGAGAAGAATTTACTGGTATGATTGTGCATGAGCTCCGTTCACCGCTTGATGGCATCAAAAAAATTATGGAACTGGCAGTTTCCGGGTCGGTGGACAAAAACTCCGATCAGTTTAGGGAATATCTCAATATGGTCCACCAAAGCTCATCTTCTATGCTTGAGCTGGTCAATGATATTTTGGACCTTTCCAAACTTCAGGCCGGTAAATTTGAAGTCAATAAGGAGAAAGCTAATATCAAAGAAGTGATAGAAAACAGAATTTCGTTCTATAAAATTTTGGCTGACAGCAAGAAAATATATTTAGAACCCCATTTTGATAAAAATTTGCCACAGCTTGTCGAGTTTGATACGCAAGCTGTCAAACAAATTTTGAATAATTTCCTGTCAAACGCTTTGAAATTTACCAAAGAAGGTGGCTCCATTTTGATTTCGGCTTTTGCTTACGATCCTCAAAAGGCTTTTCCCGAGGATTTAGATAAATCAAAAGTTTCGGTTTTACCCGAAGCCAAAGATATCGCCGTAAAAATGCCGTCTTTATGTGTGGTTGTTTCTGACAATGGTCTGGGGATACCGGAAGACAGTATGAAAGATTTATTCCATACCTTCAAACAGGCGAAACTAAGCCCCATAGACAAAGAAAGCAAGGGTACCGGGCTGGGACTTGTGATTGCCAAGGGCATAACTGAAGCCCACGGAGGAACCATCGGCGTGGTGTCAAAAGAGGGAATAGGCACGAGCTTTTTCTTTACTATTCCACTGTAAAAAAATGAATCCCGTTAGAGATGTGAACATTGCGGTATTGCAATTATTACCAAAAACAGATAGATTTAAATTGCTTATTATATTTAATTCAGGTACGGAAATGTAATACATTTCCTATCTCTAACGGGATGAAAAAAATACTTGTGATAGACGATGACCAGTTTTTCTCCAAAACTTTGGATAGTGCCTTGCCCAAAGATAAGTACACATTAATTTCCGCTGAAGATGGGCAAGTGGGGCTGGAAAAATTGAAATCTGAAAAGCCGGACCTCATTATCCTTGATCTTATGATGCCGAAACTTGACGGTACCGCTTTTTTGAAAAAACTCCAGGAGTCCACCGATTTGCCCAAAGTGCCGATTTTGGTTTCTTCCAATCTCTCAAGTGTCAAAAAAATCAGTGATGTGATGTCTATGGGGGCGGTCGGCTATGTTATAAAATCTGACGAAAGTTTGCAGTCTATCGTGCAGGATATCGAGAGAGTTCTTGGGGAAGAGGGAAAAAAAGAATAAATACCAAAAATTAAAATATTTTTGTAATAAAAGCTCCTATATAGACCGTTAAAACATTGCTTGGCATAAGGCCAAGTAGTGTGCCGATGATATAATCTTTGGTTTTTATTTTAGAAACGCCCATAAGGATATTTAGGGCATTGAAAGGCATAATGGGAGTGATTCTCAAAATTATAAGATCCCAAACGGCGCCGGTTCCCAATCTCTCGTTGTATTTGTCCAAGTATTTCAGATATTTATATTTTAATATTTTTTCCACCCACTCTTTACCAAACTTTCTTGATGCATAAAAAATAATAACAGAACTGAAAAAACCGCTCAGGATAGTGTAAAGAAGACCGTACTCAAAACCAAACAATATGCCGGCGGCGAGCATAAAAGGAGTGGATGGAATAAAAAAAGTGCCTAGTGTGTAAAGTATTATAAAAATAATGGGCGCCCAAACACTGAATTCTTTCAGATATGGTCTTATCTGATTTAAATCAAAACTATCGCCAAATATTTGGTAAGTAATAAGCGAACCGATTACCGCGATCAAAAACGCCACCGAAATCACTCTTTGCAATTTTTGCCAAACCATATCATCATAATAGCATGATTTTATATGGAGCTCCGGTGAGGGAGAAAATAAAGGCAGATTTGATAGAAAAGATAAAAAAGCTTGGAATAGAGCCATGTCTTGCCATTGTGCAGGTGGGGGGTAGAGAAGATTCAGATATTTATATAAGGCAGAAGCAGAAATTTGGGGATGAAATTGGGGTAGAGGTGAGATTAGAAAGATTTAAAGATGGAAAGACGGAAAGATTAATAGAAGAGATTAAAAAATTAAATAGGGATGAAAACGTAAACGGAATAATAGTGCAACTACCTCTGCCTGAAGGTTTGGACTCGGAGAAAATCTTAAAAAATATTTTGCCGGAAAAAGATGCGGATGGGCTAACCTCACCTGATTTTCCCTCCCCTGATCAAGGGGAGGGTGGCCGTAGGGCGGGTGGGGTTATCCCAGCGACTGCGCGCGCGGTAATGGCACTTTTGGATTTTTATAAAATTTCGGTGAAAGATAAAAAAGTAGCTGTGATAGGCAGGTCAAAATTGGCTGGCGGTCCGATTGCCAGAATTATGAAAGAAAGAGGAGGAGAAGTAACGGTTTGTCACAGAAGCACTGAAAATATGGCGCAAGTTTGCAGAGAAGCAGATATTTTAATTTCTGCTGCAGGCAAAGCGGGGCTTGTGACAAAGGAGTTTGTAAAATCGGGGCAAGTGGTAGTGGATGTGGGGATTAACAGAACCTCACCCCTCGCTTCGCGTAGCCCTCTCCTTGTTCAGGAGAGGGAAGGCGCGAGGGGTGGGGTTTTGGTTGGTGATGTCAACTTTGATGAGGTGGAACCCATAGTTTCTGCCATAACA